>CAYGID010000001.1:0-153027 GCA_964349835.1 uncultured Bacteroidales bacterium
AATCCACCTTATCTTTCAAAGAAAGAACCCCCTCGAGCGCTTGGTTGTAACGGAGTCGACTCTCAAATTTAAAAGGCAGGGTTACAATAGCTACCGTAAGAATTCCTAACTCTTTAGCTCTCTGGGCTATAACCGGTGCTGCTCCGGTACCGGTACCTCCACCCATTCCGGCCGTAATAAAAACCATTTTGGTATTCCCGGTGAGCAATGCATCAATCTCTTCGAGGCTGTCAATGGCACTTTGCTTACCCTTTTCGGGGTTACTTCCTGCACCCAGTCCTTCGGTGAGCTCAGCACCCAACTGCACCTTCACAGGAATGGGACTCGTCTCGAGTGCTTGCGCATCGGTATTGCAAACCACAAAGTTTACCTCGTTAATACCCTGCTTATACATGTAGTTGACCGCATTATTACCGCCTCCGCCTACACCAATCACTTTAATAATGGAGGATCGGGAGGGTGTAAGGTCGAAGGTCAAATCTTGTTCGTTAGTGATCATAGCGGTAGCGATTAAAAAACTCTATTCTTTGAATTTGTCATTATTTTCCTCATCGAAAATGGCAGTAAGGTAGTTTTGCCAATTCTTGAAAGTGCGTCCCAAAGGGCCATCCTTTCGCTTCGATCCCGATTCGGAAGCCTCGCCCTCAATTGAGGGAGAAACCACTGACGATGTAGCCTCAACCGAAGGTTCGGGTTGAAGACTTGAGGTAACCATAGTTTGAACAGACGGTTTGGCATAACCCAAAACCTGAGCGGAATCGTTTTTGGAGCGCTCTTCAAGAAAGTGAAAACCCTGAATCAGCAGCCCGATACCTGTGGCAAACATAGGATGCTCCAACTCCTGCCCGCATTTATCGGAAACATAATTACAGGGCGACGACACCTTTACATCCATTCCGGTTTGATAACGAACCAACTGTGGCAAATCTCTCAGCAGCGAACCGCCCCCCGTAAGTACAATGCCTGCATGGAGCCGATTGGCAAAGGCCGAATTCGAAATTTCAAACATGGCTGCATCGATAATCTCCTCCATGCGAGCCTGGATGATATTTGCCAACATTTTAACCGTCACCTCTTTCTGGTCGCGACCACCAATTCCGTTTATCAAAATAATTTTATCTTCGTCGGCAAGTGAACCAAACGAAGAACCGTACTTAATCTTGAGGCTCTCGGCCTGTTTCTGGAGAATGCCGCACCCCTCCTTGATATCCTTGGTAACAACAAAGCCACCAAAAGGAATTACAGCTGCATGTTTTAGCTCACCCTCCAGAAAAACGGCGATGTCGGTAGTGCCACCTCCAATATCGAGCATAGCCACTCCCGCCTCACGCTCCTCATCGGTGAGAACCGCATCGGCCGAAGCCAAAGGCTCCAGGAACAGACGAGCCACAGAGAGATTTAACCGCTGCATGCATCGGTCGATGTTGGCGGCCGAAGTCTTCTGACACAAAACAATATTAAAATTGGCCTCAATCCGTTTACCGGTCATACCAACAGGATTCCGAATATCGGCCTCCCCATCGACAATAAAATGCTGAGGAATAACGCATACGATCTGCTCACGCGGATCAATCGCGATACGCGACACCTCACGGTGGAGCCGCAACACATCCTCCTCAGAGATTAACATCTCAGAATCGTCGCGGTCGAAATAGCTGCGACTCTTTAAACAGCGGATATGTTGAGCGGCAATGCCCACAAAAACTTCTTTAAAGGTGAAGCCGGTCTTTTGCTGCACATCGAGCATCACCTTCTCAATGTCGCGCGCTGTCTCCTCCACATTAAGCACCATGCCGCGACGGACCCCCCGCGACTCAGTTTTCGACACAGCCATCACCTCCACCTTTCCGGTAGGATGCTTCCTGCCCACCATGGCCACAATCTTAGTGGTTCCTATATCAATGGCAGCAATACACTCATTATTCTGAATCATAGTCCTGTTATTATAGCCGGTTGCATACTCATTATTCTGCATCATAAAGCCGATTTTGGTGTGCAAACAACTTGTCCTTTATATATTACATTAATTTTTTCGTATCGGTTCCACCCCAGAGAAGGTAATGCTTTATCGTAAAAAATTTGCAAACGTCGAAACTTTTCTTGCATAAAATCGGCATTACCAAACTCTATTACCTGCGATCCTACCCTGGGAATCAGTTGCATATTGCTTTCGTGGGTCACATAGACCTGTTCTATTTGCGAACTCCAGAATTTTGACTCCTCTACAAACGAAGCCAATCTGTAGAGTTGGAAAAGCTGTTCCAGTGCCGGCGATTTTGTTCTTTGCACCGTATCGGCCACAGAGACCAATCGATTTGTAGGGCGATAATCAATATTCCCCGAAGCCGCCAATACATAAGAGTAAAATACGGGCGGAGGATTCACCACAAACCCTTCGCGGTCGAGATAAAAAGAGTCGCCGTAACGGTTAAATACCCGCACCAGGGGCGACCTGTACTCCACCTCAATGCAAAGAACGCCCGAAACTGTTTTATACACATCGGCCCGTTTCACATACGAATGGGCCAACATGCGCTTTTCCAGTTTCCCGGTATGTAAGGTATCAAGCAGGCACCCTTTTAACCGCGCTTTAGTGATACCCATGAGCAGAAATACCCGGTCGACCGAGGAGGCCGACTGAAGAACCCCCTGACCCGATACAAACACCTCAACCGCCGAACAACTCTTGCCCTCGCTTCTCAAAGCCACATGGTTCCACGAAATATACAGATACCCGCAGATCAAAACAAAGGATGCAACGTATAAAATCCGGCGCCACATAGTACAAACTTATGATATTCCGTACTTCTCACAAAGAAAAGCGGTAATGGGTTGAACCAACGTGTCGATATCTCCGGCACCAAAGGTAATTAAAACATCGGGATCGTGGGTAGCAAGCCACGGCATTACCTCCGATTTAGAAACCAGATATTTGTCGGGAATAGTGACCTTATCGAAAATCACCGACGAAGTAACCCCTTCTATGGGCAATTCGCGCGCCGGGTAAATGTCGAGCAGAACCAGCGTATCCAGCAATGACAGGCTCGAAGCAAAACCCTCGGCAAAGCTGGCAGTACGCGAAAAGAGATGGGGTTGAAAAATAGCCGTTATGCGCCTTCCCGGATAGTGCGCCCTCACCGATTCGATGGTAAAACGCAACTCCTCTGGATGATGGGCATAATCGTCGATATAGACCACCGGGCCTTTTAGCTGGAGATCGAACCTCCGCTTCACGCCACAGAATGAAGAGAGAGCTCGCTTCAGGCAATCGGAATCGACTCCTAACAAGAGTGCCACCGCAGAGGCTCCCACAGCATTCTCCATATTGACCCAACCGGGAACTCCCAACCGAACCTCTCCAATACTGCCCCAGGGAGTAATAAACTCGGCCACCGAAACGCCCTCTTCAATCCGCAAATTGCGGGCGTAAAAATGGGTCTGGGCATTCTGCAGCGAATAGGTATAACAGGCATGGTTCTTCGGGAGCAACACTTCGGCACCCTCCTTCACAACCAGAATCCCACCCGGAACCAGCCGATTGGCGAAGTCGGAAAAGGCCTCCTTCACACTTTGATGCGTTCCGTAAATATCCAGATGGTCGGCATCGGTCGAAGAGATCAGGGCTATATAAGGCGACAACTGCAAAAACGAACGATCGAATTCATCGGCCTCCACCACAACATAGGCCGACGATTCGTTCAACAACAAATTGGTGTCGTAATTTTTGGAAATCCCACCCAGAAAAGCATCGCACCCCAGCGGGCTTTCGGTAAGCAAATGAGCAGTAATGGTTGAGATGGTGGTTTTCCCATGCGTGCCGGCAATGGCCACCCCCATCTTACTACGGGTAATGTCGCCCAATGCGGCTGCCCTCTTTAAGAGAGGGAAACCAGCCTCCTTAAACCAGGTTAGCTCCTTGTGCCCTTGAGGGATAGCCGGAGTATAGATTACTCGACAGCGGCGTGGGTACTTACCAAATACCGCCGGAATTGCCGAAGGATCGTCGGTATAATGAATCGAAATCCCCTCACTCACCAACTGTCGGGTTAAAGGGGTTTCCACCCGGTCGTATCCATACACCTTGCAGCCGTAATAACGGTAATAGCGGGCAAGTGCACTCATCCCGATTCCCCCGATGCCCAAAAAATAGAGTGAATCAACCGACAAACGAAAGATCTCGTCGGCAATTCTATCGGCAGCATGCGGTTTAGCCAAAGAACGTATTTGAACCGAAAGTGCCTCCATCCGACCCGTTTGTGCAAGCAGGTCGGTAACCGTTGGCCAAAGCTGTTGCATAGCAGAGGCATCCGATACCATTACAGCAGCCTCCTTCGTTACGAGCGCTTGTGCATTTTTGGATTGGTGATCTTCGGCCACATTGGGCGAAGGAATCAATACAACCGGTTTGCCCACAAAACAGAGCTCCGAAATGGTGCCGGCTCCGGCACGCGAAACAATAATATCAGCGGCCGCATAGGCCATATCCATGCGCGAAATAAAACTGCAGACCGTTACAGAGGGGTTGTCGGAAGCCCGCAACCGAGCCTGCTCGTAATAGAGAGATCCCGTTTGCCAAACGACATGAACCCCCGAAGGAATAGCTCCCAAAACCCCCTCCAAAGCCTTATTGATGGTACGGGCGCCAAGGCTTCCGCCTAATACCAATACCACCTTTGCACTACTCTCGATACCAAAGAAGGTACGCCCCTCGATTGCGGAGGGCAAACCCCTCTCGATTTCACTCCTCACCGGATTACCGGTGTAGAGGATGGTCTTTGAAGGAAAAAATCGATCCATACCCTCATAAGCAACACAGATGCGCCTGGCACTACGAGCCAACCAACGGTTGGTGACGCCGGCGTACGAATTCTGCTCCTGAATCAGGGTGGGAATCTTCATCCAAGCGGCTACCCTCAAAAGAGGGGCGCTCGCATAGCCTCCCACACCCACTACCACATCGGGACGGAATTTTCTCAGCAGCCTCCATACAAAAAATAGACTCACAAGCAAATACCATACTACCAATATATTCGTCGGCGAAAGCGACCGTTTCAGACCTCTGACAGGCAGTCCGGTAATGGCATAACCCGCAGCCGGAACCCGTTCCATCTCCATTCGTCCTCTGGCGCCCACAAACAGGATATCGGCGGCCGGATCCTTTTTTCGGATGGCGTTGGCAATGGAAAGAGCCGGGAAAATATGGCCTCCGGTACCTCCCCCGCCAATCATAACCCTTATAGCGTGCTTCTTATTATTCATGATGTTCTGCAGCCAATTGTGCTTTTTTTTCGGACTCCCTGCTAACACTAAGCAAAATACCCATCGACACACAGGTAAAAACTAACGAAGAACCTCCCCAGCTCACCAGCGGAAGCGTTTGACCGGTAACCGGACCCAGCCCCACAGCCACCATCATATTAAACATGGCCGTGCTCACCACATTCAATGTCATAGCCAGAGCCAGAAAGGCCTGAAAGGTGCGCTCGCTGGCTCGCACCATCACCACAGCCCTGGCCAACAACCCCCAATAAAGCACCATAAGAACCAATGCCCCTGCCAAGCCATACTCTTCAACAATAATGGCAAAAATAAAGTCGTTGTACGACTGCGGCAGCAGCGCACGCTGCACACTGTTGCCCGGACCTTTCCCAATAAGCTCCGACGACGCTATGGCAATCAATGCCTGTTCGCGCTGATAGTCGGAACCCCGACTGTCGTACTCTGCATCGCCAACACCCAGCCGATTCAGCCAGGTATGCACCCTGCCGGTTACGGCAGGAATCTCAATGTTGGCCTTCTCTAACAACAGAGCCGTTCCAACGAAACCGCCAAACAGGGTAACCCCCAGTAAAATCACAATAAGAATATGTCTAAACTTAGCCGCTCCTATAAACAGAAGGATCAAACAATTAAAACCAAGAATAAACGCTGTGCTCAAATTGGCAGGGAAAATCAACGCAGCCACAACAGCCACTGGAATCATGATCGGCAAAAATCCGGTTTTCCAATCGCGAATATATTCCCTTCGAGCCGACAACTCCCTTGCCACATACATCAGTAGCACAATCTTTGCAAAATCGGACGACTGAAACGAAAAATTGATGCCGGGCAGAGTGAGCCATCGTGAGGCATCGTTAATGCTGGTACCCATAAAAAGCGTAATAATGAGCAGAGGAACCGAGAAGACCATCAGAAAGAGAGAGCCGGCCCGCCAATAACGACTGGGAACGTGGTGAAACGCGTAGATTGCAAGCAGGCCCATCAACAAAACGGTGACATGCTTCACCATCACAAAGCTGATATCTCCCCCGTGGCGGGCATATGCCATGGCATCGCTCGAGCTGTAGACCGCCAGAACCGAGCAGATCATGAGGGCAAATAAAATTGACCACACGTATTTGTCGCCCTTAAATAGTTTCGTCAGCCTCTCCATAAGCGCTATAACTCTTTAACGATCAATTTGAACTGTCGTCCCCTGTCTTCATAATTCTCAAAGAGATCAAAACTGGCACAGGCGGGCGAAAGGAGAACCGTATCGCCGGGTTGCGCCAGCCGATAGGCGGCTGCCACTGCCTCTTTCATGGAGAAGGCCTCCTCGATTGCCGGAATCTTGCCGGAAAACGATTTCATCAGTTTGGAATTGTCTTTTCCGAGACACACCAGAGCCCTCACCTTATAAACCAACGGGTAGAGATCGGCATAATCGTTGCCTTTATCGGTTCCACCGGCAATCCAAACCACCGGCGTCTTCATGCATTCTAACGCATACCAAACCGAATTGACATTGGTGGCCTTTGAGTCGTTTATATAGGCAACGCCCCGAACCGTAAGCACCGATTCTAAACGATGTTCAACACCCTGAAATTCAGAGAGGCTGTTGCGGATAGTCTCCTTGCGGATCTGCAGAACGCCCCCCGCCAGACCTGCCGCCATCGAGTTATAGGTATTGTGCCGCCCCTTGAGCGAAAGTTCCGACAGAGGCATAGAAAACGAATCACCGGGCAAATCGAGTACCAGATTTTCGCCATCGAGATAGCCTCCGGGCGACTCCCGACGCTCTACAGAGAACGGAAGTTGCTGCGCCGTAAGCACGATGGTTTCCAACGCCTTCACAGTCACCTCATCGTCCGAACAGAAGATAAAACACTCATCACGGGTCAGATTCTGCAAAATGCGCATTTTGGCGTCGATATAATTCTGGAACTGATACCCATACCTATCGAGGTGATCGGGAGTGATATTAAGCAGAATGGCTATATCGGCCTTAAATTCGAACATCGAATCCAACTGAAACGAACTCAACTCCAACACATAATAGTCGAACTGCTCCTCTGCCACCTGTCCTGCAAAACTCTTGCCCACATTCCCTGCCAGCCCCACATTGAGACCGGCATTTTTCATCATATAGTAAATAAGGCTGGTGGTTGTGGTTTTCCCGTTGCTGCCGGTAATACAGATCTTTTTTGCATGGGTGTAACGAGCGGCAAACTCAATCTCCGAAATCACAGGAATACCGGCCTCTCTCACCCGCACCATTACAGGGAGGGTATCGGCAATTCCAGGGCTTTTTACAATCTCATCGGCGGTAAGAATCACTTCTAACGTATGCTGATTCTCTTCGTAGGGCACAGCATATTTTTGGAGCCAAGATTTATATTGCGGTTTAATGGGCCCCTTGTCTGAGACAAAGACATCGAAGCCCTTTACCGAGGCCAGCACGGCCGCCCCGGCACCGCTCTCACCGGCACCCAAAACCACAATCCGCCTTCTATTCTCATCACGATTCTGCATCTTCACTCCCTTTATCGTATTTTCAAAGTAATCACTGTAATAGCCGCTAACATAAATGCCACAATCCAAAATCGGGCAACAATTTTGGGTTCCGGATAACCCACCTTCTGAAAATGGTGGTGCAGGGGTGCCATCTTGAATATTCGCCGCCCCTGGCCATAACGGATGCGGGTATACTTAAAGTACCATACCTGAATCAATACAGATAGATTCTCTACCACAAAAATCCCGCAAAGGATAGGAATCAGCAGCTCTTTCCTGATTAATATGGCGGTAACCGCCACAATCCCGCCAATCGATAAACTGCCGGTATCGCCCATAAAGACTTGCGCAGGGTAGGTATTGTACCACAGAAAACCGATGGTGGCTCCCATAAAAGCGCTGATAAAGACTACCATCTCGCCGGTAGCCGGAAGATACATGATATTCAGATAGTTAGAAATAATAATATTGCCCGAAACATAGGCCAGAACCCACAAGGTGCCACCTACAATGGCCGAGGTTCCTGCTGCCAGCCCATCGAGGCCGTCGGTGAGGTTGGCGCCGTTCGACACCGCAGTGATAATAAAAATTACAATCAACACCACCACCAGCCAGGTCCACTTATCGGCCACCTCCTCGCCCAGAAAGGCGAGAATCGAGTGGTAATCAAACTCATTATTCTTAAAAAAAGGAATGGTTGTGGTTGTCGACTTTACATCGACATAGCCGCGCGGCACCGAAAAACCGGGAGTATTGGCCGAACCGGACTCGCTCGAAAACTCAGAAGTCTGCGACAATTGCGAGGGCGAAACAACAGCCGGAACCGACACTACAGAGACTGGCGCACTAGAGGCAGGCTGGCGCACTACAATGTCGTTGTGAAAATAGATGGCCAAACCCACAATAATTCCCAGGCTGATTTGCCCCAACATTTTAAACTTCCCATGCAGGCCGGCCTTGTTCTTTTTAAACACTTTAATGTAGTCGTCGAGAAAACCTATAAAACCAAGCCAAACTGTGGTAATCAATAGCAAGATGATGTAAATATTGGTTAAATCGCAAAGCAGGATGACCGGCACCAACAAAGAGAAAAGAATTATCAACCCACCCATGGTAGGGGTACCCTGCTTGCTCATCTGCCCTTCGAGACCCAGATTCCGGATGGGTTCGCCAACCTGTTTGCGCTGTAGCATAAAAATGATATACCGTCCAAAAAAGAGCGAAATCATCAATGCCATAATCACAGCAACAGCCGAACGAAATGTGATATATTGAAACATACCGGCACCCGGAACATCGAATGCCTCATCGAGATATCTGAACAAATAGTATAACATGGCCCTATAGTTTAGTTTGCCTGAAATATTTTTTCTAACTCCTCTTTATCGCTGAAGTGGTGACGAACCCCATTCACCTCTTGATAATTTTCGTGACCTTTCCCCGCTACCAGAATCACATCTCCTGGAAGCGCCATCCGGCAGGCGGTGCGGATTGCCTCCCTGCGGTTGGCAATCACAAGAGCCTGCATTCGCTCCTGCTCAGTAAGCCCTGCAGCCATATCTTCGAGTATGGTGGCAGGATCTTCGGTACGAGGGTTGTCGGAGGTAAGAATCAATTGATGGCTGTTACGGAAGGCTATCTTTGCCATCTCGGGTCGCTTGGTTTTATCGCGGTCGCCTCCGGCACCGACCACTGTAATCACACGCGACCCCTTTCCATCGACCAACTGATGAATAGCCCGTAACACATTTTCGACCGCATCGGGCGTATGGGCGTAATCGACTACAGCCAACACCCCGTTTAACGAACGAACACACTCAAAACGCCCGTCGACAGGGAGCAGCGAACTCATCACGGTTAATATGCGCTCTTGGTCTTTAAAGAGCAGGGTGGCAGCACCATACACTGCCAGCAAATTGTAGGCATTAAACTCGCCGATAAAATGTGTCCACACCTCTGTGCCGTTCACTTGCAACAGCATCCCCTCAAAGTGGGGCTCCACAATTTTTGCCCTAAAATCGGCCATCGACCTGAGCGCGTAGGTATAACGCCTGGCCGAACAGTTCTGTACCATCACCTTACCATTCTTATCGTCCTTGTTGGTTAAAGCAAAGGCCTGCGGATCCAGCCCGTCGAAAAAAGCCTTCTTAGCCTTCAGGTAGGCATCGAAGGTGCCATGAAAATCGAGATGGTCGTGCGTAAGATTGGTAAAGATGGCGCCCGCAAAGGTTAATCCGGCAATCCGGTGCTGCACTACAGCGTGCGAACTCACCTCCATGAAACAATGCGAACAACCCTCATCAACCATCCTGCAAAGCAGTCGGTTCAAAGAAATCGGCTCGGGAGTGGTGTGGGTGGCCTCCACCGTAGTTTCGCCCACATAGTTTACCACGGTCGAAAGAAGCCCCGATCGATAGCCCAACCGGGTAAAGAGTCGGTACAACAGCGTGGCAGTGGTGGTTTTTCCATTGGTACCTGTAACCCCCACCAGCGTAAGCTGCCGCGAGGGATACCCAAAAAATGCCGAAGCAAGGTATCCCAACGCCGCCGACGCATCTTGCACCACCACCCAGGTAACCCCCGGCGCACACTCGGCAGGCAGCTGTTCGCAAACTACAGCTGCCGCACCGGCCTCCACCACCTTGGGAATATAGATATGGCCATCGGTTTTTGTGCCTGGCACGGCAACAAAGAGCGATCCGGGACCGGCCTTGCGCGAATCGGAACAAAGATCGGCAATGACAACCTCTGGCGTGCCCGACACCAACACCGGCGAAATGGCCTGCAGTAGTTCTGATAAAAATTTTCCGGAACGACTCATACTCGTTAAGATTAACGTAACTCTATTTCGATTCGACTCCCTGTTGCAACCTTACTTCCCGGGAGGAGCGACTGCGACACCACTCTTCCCTTTCCCCTCACGCCGACCCTCAAGCCGGCCGATTCGAGCAAAAAGAGAGCATCTTTCAGCCCCATATCGGAAACATTCGGAACCAGACCCTCCAAGATGCGCCGATCTTTCATCACAATCTCGCCCTCCGCAGAAGCAGTTGAGACCCAATCCGATTCAGCCTCATCATCATTAAAGTCGATATCCATCTCCCTAAGAGCAATCTTTAAAGATCGGGCAGAACCCGACTTCGAAACAGGCACTTCGGTTGGCCGTTGGCTACCCCGCAAAGGCTCAAACGCAGGAAACAGATCTACCTCCATTGCAAACACCCTGTCGGAAATAGCCTTGAACACAGGGGCTGCCGCAGCCCCGCCGCCCGTGGCTCCGATGGTAGGTGCCGAAATGGTTACAATACAGCTGTAGCGGGGCTCTTCGAAAGGGAAATACCCCACGAAAGAAGCATAATGGCGCTTACTCACACCATATCCGCCCGAATTCATAGCGATTTGGGCAGTGCCCGTTTTCCCGGCCATGGTATACTTTTCGGGCTTAATACCCTTTGCGGTTCCGTACTCCACCACACTTTTCATCATATTGCGCAGTTTCTTCAAAGTAGAGCTACTGCAAATGGAACTATTCAGCACCTCGGGTGCAAACGACAATACCACACTCCCATGGTTAGAAACCTCCTCCACAAAACGGGGTTTAACCATCTTTCCTTGATTCGCAATGGCATTGTAGAGCGTAAGCGTATGAATAGGGGCAAGCCTCACCTCGTAACCAATAGACATCTGCGACAGAGACCACGCCGACCAGCCAAGAGCCCTGTTTTTGGTGTCGGGATTCTGCAGAAAAGGGGTACCCTCGCCGGCTATTTGCAGGCCCAAGCGTTTATTGAGACCCAAATCAACCAGCCGGTTGTAGAACTGCTTCTCCTTTCCGACATAGTGGGTAATCATAAGTCTTGCAATGGCAGGATTCGAAGAGTGGGCAAAGGCATCCTCAACCGAAAGCCACCCCCGGGTAGCAGCTCTGCCGTCGTCGTCGTACACCTTGCGACGGTGTACATATACGGCATTCCCGTTGTCGAACGAATCCTGAGGCTCAGCATATCCATCCTCCAACAACGACATATAGGAGGCCAGTTTAAATGTAGAACCAGGTTCCACACACTCCCCAATCGCATAGTTATACACCTCACGGTAGCCACCCGAGGCATCGCGTTCCAGACTTGTAATGGCACGAACAGCACCGGTTTTTGTTTCCATCACAATCACAGAACCATGGTGCGCCCCCTTTTCGACCAGCTGATTTCTGAGCGCCGTTTGGGCAATATCCTGAATATTCACATCGAGGGTAGTACGCACATCCATACCATCTTTGGGCTCCACCTCAAGGCGATCTCGAATAGGCATCCACCCCCCGGCCGACATTTTCCGCCGCAACTCTCTGCCGTCGAGACCCTGAAGGTAGCTGTGAAAACTTCCCTCTATGCCCACCGCACTATCGACCTTACTCACATACCCTATGGTTCTATAAGCCAAATCGCCAAAAGGATAGATCCTCCGGTACTCCTGTTCCACAATCAATCCCCCCCGGTTTCGGCCCAACCTGAAAATCGGGAAGGTACGGAGCCGCTTCAACTGGTTATAATCGACCTGCCGTTTCAGGAGGACATTGCGGTTCCTGGTCTTTCTGGCTGCAAGAATCTCTGCCTTATACTGCGCCTTGGAACGATCGCCAAAAAGCAACGACAAGTTGAGAGCCAGCGAATCAATCCCATTTTCGAACTCTGCCTTATAGCGGCCCGTCAGACCGTCGGCCAAGGGATCAAAGCGAATATTAAAATAGGGAACCGATGTGGCCAGCAACCGGCCGTCGTGCGCCAGGATATCTCCGCGAAGCGACTCCACATCGAACATTCGGAGCGTAAGACTTTCGGCCTTCAAACGCCATTTCTCGCCCTCAACCACATTTATATAAATCACACGACCAATAATCAGCAACCCCCACGCAATAAACAGCACGTAGATCAGGATGACCCTTGTCATGATATAATTCCTGCCCGGCATACGATCTGGTACTCCTTATTACTTAATCACTACAGGCGGCGTTTCCGATTCGGCCAGTGGCAGCTGCCGCTGACGAACCGCTTTCAATATCTCTGTCTGGCGGCTCATAAACATATAGTCGCGCGCCGTCATCAAAGCCTCCGTTCTCAACTCCTTCACCTTTCGGGTCATAAGATCGATATCTCGAGCCACTCGTTGCGCGTGGTAGCTGTTTCCTATATAGATTACGGCACATAAGAACACTAATAACACAAAAGGAGGATGCGAAATAAGCAACGTCTTAGCCAGAAAAGTCCCGTTCAAGAGGTCGCGAATAGAAAAGGGCGCCCTGTTAGGTGGCCTGTTTTCAGCCCGCTGTGCCTCGCGACGCATCTCCTCGTCGAACAGATCCTCTTCTCTTACCGTTTTGGGATTCTCCATAGCTCACATCCTTCCATTAACCTACAATACCCTCTCGGCCACCCGAAGTTTCGCGCTTCTCGACCGGCTATTTCGCTCCAGCTCATCGGCATCGGGTGTAGTAAACCGCGTTCCCACCGAACGGAGGGGAGTGTGAGTATGGCCAAAAAGATCTTTCTCGGCTTGTCCTTCAAATTGTCCCTCCCTAAAAAACAACTTCACCATTCTGTCTTCGAGCGAATGATAGGTAATCACACACAGCCGTCCACCGGGACGGAGCACCTTTACCGACTGCAAAAGCAATTCACGCAGCGCCGTCAGTTCGCCATTCACCTCAATACGCAAAGCCTGAAATATGCGGGCCAACACCTTATTTTCTCCAAACTTAGGCAAGCAGCTGCCCACAGCCTCCAGCAACTCCAGATTGGTTTGAAGAGGAGCCAACTCACGCGCCTGCACCACCGATTGCGCAATCCTCGAGGCATTGGCTAACTCACCATATCCGCGAAAAATCTCCCTCAAACGCGCCTCCGAATAGCCATTCAGCACATCTGCAGCCCTGAACGGCGAAGATGCATTCATCCGCATATCGAGAGGGGCCTCCTTTTGAAAAGTAAAACCACGTAAAGCCGTGTCGAAATGGTGCGATGACACCCCGAGGTCGGCCAAAATCCCATCGACATCCAACCGTTGATGATATCTCAAATAGTTGTACAAAAAACGGAAGTTCCCGTGCACCATAATAAGCCGTTCATCGTCGGGTCGATTAGCCAACGCATCTTCATCCCTGTCGAACGCAATCAATCTGCCTTCGGGACCCAGCCGGCGCAATATCTCACGCGAATGCCCCCCACCGCCAAAGGTTACATCTACATAAACCCCCGACGGATTAACCGAGAGTGCATCGACACTCTGCTGCAACAAAACCGGTACATGATAAGCCATTAATTGTCATTGAATTTCAGGGTTCCCAGTTTCTCTGCCAACCGGCCAAAATCGGCCTTCCCGGTAGCTGCCTCGTACAAATCTTTATTCCAGATTTCGATCCTCCCCAACTGCCCGGCAAGAAGAATCTCCTTGTCGATACTGGCCAGCGCGAGAAGCCGTGACGGAAGAAGCATCCTTCCTGCCGAATCGAGTTTAATTTGCTGTACATCCTTGTAAAACAAACGAATAAACCTACTATGCTCTTCGTTATACGGATTCAGATTCTTCAGCAAAAGGGCATTCTGTCGCTCCCACTCCTCAAGGGGATACATCACTATGCACTTTTCGTAAATGTCTTTACGGAGAATAAACTGCAAGGAGTCATCCTCTCCCATCTGGCGCCGAAACGCAGCTGGAAACAGAACTCGGTACTTAACGTCCAGTTTACAAATAAAATCGCCAACAAAACTGATCATAACCCGAACAAACTCAGTGCACCCGCAAAAGTAGCAAACAAATTACCACTTTCTTACACTATTTCCCACTTTTCAACACAATGTTCACAACTTTCCTCAATCGAATTATTTGCGATTTCATTGGCGCTGTGTACATTCACGCGCAACAGGCCAATAATGGCGTCAATTTTACTACTTTTGCTTATCAAACAGCAACCATGAGCCTCGAAGAACCCCCTTTCCTCAACTTGCGAACCATTATCGCCGCAAAGGATCCGATACTGGCAAAGCGGATTCCCCTGTTTATGCTAAACTACCTGAACCGGATTGTCCATGTTGACGAGATTAACCACTTTCTGTCTATATACCCCGACAAAACGGGGTCGGAGTTTGTAGAGGCCGCGCTAAACTTCTTGCAGATTTCGTATCAACAAACCGGTCTGGAAAAGCTTTCGGCCCAGCACCGTTACCTTTTCGTTTCGAATCACCCTCTGGGGGGGCTCGACGGCCTCACGCTCATGCATTGTACGGGCAAGAAATTCGAGAAAATCTACTTTTTGGCCAACGATATCCTGTGCAACCTGCCAACCCTTCGCGAAATTTTTCTCCCGGTCAACAAACACGGGGCCCAAAATCCCGAGTATCTGGCAGAACTTCACTCGGCTTATGCATCGGATGCGCAGATCTTTACTTTTCCTGCGGGGCTCTGTTCGCGAAAGAAAAATGGGAAGATTCAAGATCTAAAGTGGCATTCACATTTCATAAAGAGCGCTGTACGATTTCGGCGCGACGTGGTACCCATCCGCTTTTCGGGAAGGAACTCCGACTTCTTTTACAGGCTCGCCAAATTACGCGCAATGCTGCGGATTAATACCAATATCGAGATGCTTTATCTGGTTGACGAGATGTTCATGCAAAAAAATTCGCAATTCACTATCCAATTCGGCGAACCCATACCCTACGCCACCTTCGACCGCTCGCGGAAACCGGAAGATTGGGCGCTATATGTACGAAAAATCGTTGACGGGATGGCCACCTGAGCCTCCCCATTTGCAAAGAAATTCGTTTATCTTTGCCAAACTCTCCCTGCCTGCACCGGCAGGCCGGTTCAACACACCGGCAAGGCATAAGAAGAGCATGCGCCCTTTGCCGGGCAGACTTCGTGAAACCCGTTGTTCGTAAATGAATAGAATGAAACATCTGATAGAAAAAGAAAAAATCAAAGCGGAACTAACCCCGGAACGCTTTATCAGAGAAACAAACAACGCTGGTAATCAGATATATGAGATAACCTGCCAAAATGCACCCCATGTTATGCGCGAAATTGGCCGTATCAGGGAACTCTCTTTTCGCGAGGCAGGCGGCGGCACAGGAAAGGAGATAGACCTCGACGAATACGACCTCGACCACGAAAACCCCTACAGGCAACTGTTGGTATGGGACCCCGAAACAGAAGAAATTGTTGGCGGCTACCGCTACCACATTTGTAACGAAGAATTTGCAGTAAACCATCACTATAAAAAATGGTTGGCCACCTCCGAACTTTTTAATTTTTCGGAGATCTTCATCCGCGACTATCTTCCCCGAATGATCGAACTGGGACGCTCCTTTGTGCAACCCCAATATCAATCTACCAAACGGTCGTCGAAGAGCATCTTTGCCCTCGACAACCTTTGGGATGGCTTGGGTCACTTGGTAACCCGCTTCCCCGATCACAAATACTTTTTCGGGAAGGTAACCATGTATCCTGTCTATCCGCCCGAATGCCGCGACAAAATTCTCTACTTCATGGACAGGCATTTTGGCGATCGCGAAGGGCTGGTTCAACCCATCATCCCTTTGCAAACCGATTTCAACCTCCCGGAGATGGAGGCGCTCTTTTCGGGAGCCACTTACCAAGAAAACTATAAAATTCTCAGTCAGCACATTCGGTCGGCAGGGCAAAACATTCCTCCGCTTATCAACTCCTATATGAACCTCTCGCCCACCATGAAATCGTTTGGCACTGCCATCAACCCCGATTTCGGGCATGTCGAAGAGACCGGCATCATGATTACCATTCCCGATCTGTACGAAGAGAAGGTGAGCCGGCATATTAAGACCTACTCCGAAGAAAAAGCGCAAAAGGGCTCCGAAACGGATGCCAACGGTTACGAACCTTCATAATAATCAACTTCATGGGCCTCCGATGCGGCATTGTAGGACTTCCGAATGTAGGGAAGTCCACCCTCTTTAACTCTCTATCGAGTGCAAAGGCTCAAGCGGCCAACTTTCCCTTTTGCACCATAGAACCCAACGTAGGCACCATAACTGTGCCCGACGAACGACTCATAAAACTTTCGCAGATCGATAAACCACAACGGGTTATTCCTGCTACTATCGAGATTGTCGACATTGCCGGTCTGGTAAAAGGGGCCAGCAAGGGAGAGGGGCTAGGCAACAAATTTCTGGCCAATATCCGCGAAACCGACGCTATTATCCATGTGCTGCGCTGCTTTGAAGACCCCAACGTAACCCACGTTGACGGAACCGTAAACCCGGTGCGCGACAAGGAAATTATCGACACAGAACTCCAGCTCAAAGACCTTGAAACTATAGAGAGCCGCATAGTGAAGGTGCAGAAGCAGGCCCAATCGGGCGGCGATAAGCAGGCAAAACGTCTGCTGGAGATTCTTCTGCAATATAAAGCGGCGCTCGAGAAGGGGCTTTCGGCAAGAACCATAAAACTCGATAACAAAGACGACCAACGACTGGCGCGCGAACTCTTCCTGCTCACCGACAAACCGGTACTCTATGTTTGCAATGTCGACGAGAAGAGTGCCGTAAGCGGCAATCACTTTGTAGAGGAGGTGAGAGCAGCGGTTGCCAACGAAAATGCCGGCATCCTCGTGGTAGCAGCCAAAACAGAGGCCGAAATTGCCGAGCTCGACACCTTCGAGGAACGCCAAATGTTTCTGGAGGAGGCCGGCCTTACCGATTCGGGGGTTGCCCGGCTCATCCGCGAGGCTTACGCGCTACTCCGGTTACAAACCTACTTTACCACCGGCCCCGACGAGAGCCGGGCATGGACCTTCACCGAAGGTACCAAGGCGCCTCAGTCAGCCGGGATTATCCATTCCGATTTTGAAAAAGGCTTTATCAGGGCCGAAGTAATTCGTTACGAAGAATATGTAGCGCTGGGATCGGAGGCCGCCTGCCGCGATGCGGGAAAAATTTCGATCGAAGGCAAGGAGTACATCGTTCAAGATGGCGATATCATGCACTTCCGCTTTAATGTTTAAGAAACCCCACATGCTCCGCTTAACAACTTTTTTCGTAGCACTTGCCACAATCTTTTGTGCAAAGAGCGTGGCCCAATCTGGTATCGAAAGCGAAAAACCGAGGCTGGTGGTTGGCATCGTTGTAGAACAGATGCGCTACGACTATCTGAACAGGTTTTGGAAACAGCTGGGCAACAACGGATTCAAACGCCTTGTTAGAGAGGGCGCCAGTTTCGAGAATGCCTATCACAACACCTTTTTTACCCAATCGAGTTCGGGGCATGCCTCCCTGTCAACCGGAACGACCCCTTCGGTACACGGCATTATTGGCGACCGCTGGTACAACGATTTGTTAAATAAGGAGAGCGGAAGCACCGACGACGACTCCAAAAAATCGGTAGGGGGTGCTTCATACGCCAACGGGCAGATGTCGCCCAAAAACCTTCTCACAACCACCTTCTCAGATCAACTGAAACTGCAGTCGCAACTTAGGTCTAAGGTGGTAGGCATTGCGCTCGATGCCTCGTCGGCGATTCTCTCTACCGGCCACACAGCCGATGCAGCCTACTGGTTCGATGATGCCTCGGGCAGCTGGATCACCAGCTCCTACTATACCTCGAACCTGCCCGAATGGGTCAACACCTTTAACAACCGAAAATTCCCCTCCGAATACCTCAAACAGTCGTGGAACACGCTGCTCTCCATATCCGACTACGAGAACTGCATTCAGGGCACAAATAACTTTGCCCCAGGCATTGCCGGCAAAAAAAGTTTTCCTTACGATTTTGAGGAGATGTCAAAATCGTCGACCCGATTGCTCGGGAATTTGGTGGGAACCCGTTCCGATTTGGAGTATGCCCTGTTGCGATGGTCGCCTTCGGGCAATACTCTTACGAAAGATTTTGCCATTGCCGCTATCGAAGGCATGTCGATGGGCAAGGATGAGATCCCCGATTTTCTCTCCATCTCCTTTTCGGCCACCGAAAACATTGGAACCGCCTTCGGACCCTCCTCCATGGAGTTGATGGACACCTACCTCCGGCTCGATAGAGATCTGGCCCACCTGCTACAATTTATCGACTCGGCGATTGGGAAAGAGAATGTGCTGATTTACCTCACCTCCGATCACGGCACACCAGAGATTCCTGAATATCAAGCCAGTGCAAAAATACCAGTAGGTAACTTCAACTATTTAAGTGCTGTTTCGCTGCTCAAAAGCTATCTCAACTTAACCTATGGCGAAGCCGACTGGGTAAAGGGCTATTACCAACAGCAGCTCTACCTGAACAGGCCTCTCATTGAAGAACGGAAACTGCCACTCGACGAGGTACAGAAAACAGTTGCCCGATTTATGATTCAGTTTTCGGGCGTTGCGCACGTGATGACCGCCTCGACACTCGAAAACAATCAGTTTACCGACGGCATATTCGGTGCCATGCAAAGGGGATTCAACCAAAAAAGGTCGGGCGATGTGTTGATTAATCTCATGCCGGGATGGGCCGAAAAGGGAGAATCGCTTCGCTCCTCGTCGTCGCCCTATGCATACGACACCCACGTACCGCTCATCCTTTACGGATGGAAGATTGCTCCTGTCTCGATTGCACGCAAAGTGGAGATAACCGCACTGGCTTCTACCCTCTCCTCTTTACTGGGAGTTCCTGCTCCTGATGCCTGTATGAGCCAACCCCTCGAAGAGGTATTATCTCGCTGATCATTTGGCACTTACCCAAGCAAATGGGCAGCTCGCCCGGTCTTACTGCCTCGAAAAGGCCACCGCGCCCTCCGATTTCAAAAGCGGGATGTAGTGTAACGAAGGCGACGGAACAAAAGGTAACGGAACGGATCCCCCTTGCCATAGCGCATCTACCTCAGCAATAGTTTCGGGGGTCGATGCCACCACATTGGGCCACTCGCGCCGGGTATGCCCTTTGTGAAAATCCTTTGCAGTAGCATCGGCAAACAAGACAATAGCCCCCCTGCCATTCTCCAACAAAATGAGGTCGCGTTCGGGATCAACATTACTCAATACCTGCCAAAGCAGTAGATCAACCCGATTGGGGTCAAGCCCTTCGTCAATACGAATCACTACACGTACCGAACACAGAACCTCATCGGAAAGTAGGGTTCGCACACACTCGGCGGCCAATCGCTGCGAACCGGCATCGATTCGGACCGGCAGAATGGCCAGCCCCTCTTGCAGGAATTGGCTGTAAAAGCCACGAAAGGCCCCACCCGGCACTAGAAGCCTCTCCATAGCATCGCTCCATTCGGGCAATATGGGAACAAAACCTTCCTCCTCCTCGCGAAACTTTCGGGTGAGATCGATTCCCAACTTGGCTCCAAATGAAAAGGTGTCGGACGAGTGGTCGAGCACATCGAGCGGCCCCTTCGAAAAGACCAGATCGCGTTGAAAATCGAGCGTCCGAAGCGCCTTGCTCAAAATGGCAGCCCCATCAAAAAGATCCTGGTGCGCGTCGGTAACCACAAGAAACTTATTAAACATCATCTGGCCTGCGCCCCATAATGCGTGAATCGCCTTAATGCCCTGCCCGGGATATCGCTTCTCTATACTTGCCAAGGCCAGATTGTGTGCTGTGCCGGCCATAGGCATATGTAGACCCGTAAGCTCGGGAAGCAGACTAAACTTAATGGGCTCAAGAAATATCTTCTCGGTGGCCTTCGCAAAATAAAGATCCTCCTGCGGAGGCACACCCACCAGCGTGGCAGGAAAGATAGCCTCCCGCCGATGGGTAATACAGGTTACATGAAAAGCCGGATAGAGATCCTCCAGCGAATAAAAACCGGTGTGATCGCCAAAAGGGCCCTCACGCCGCAGCGGCTCCGACGGATCGACATACCCCTCAATAATGATATCAGCATCGGCAGGCACCTGAATATCCTGGGTGAGGCAAGAGACCATCGAAACGGGCTCTCCCCTTAGGAAACCTGCCAGCAGATACTCATCGATACCCTCCGGCAAAGGAGCCGTGGCGGCATAGGTGTAAACAGGGTCGCCTCCAAAAGCCACCGCTACCGGCATCCGTTTACCAGCCTCTCGCCAAGCCTCATAGTGTCGGGCACCTGTTTTGTGCCTGTGCCAGTGCATCCCGGTGGTGTTGGAATCAAAAAGCTGCATCCGGTACATGCCCACATTCCGGATACGCAACACCGGATCATAGGTGTGAACCAACGGGAGGGTAAAAAATGGGCCCCCGTCGCAAGGCCAGCACTGCAAAACCGGTAGCATTGCAAGATCGGGATTTTGTATCACCACCTCCTGACAGGCCCCTCTACCCCGTTTGGAGAGCGGCAACCACCGATTAACCCGGGCCAGCAGCGGAAGCGCTTTCAATTTATGACCCAGCGTGGGTCGGGGCTGCATAACGGCCTTCAACAACTCCGAAATCTGCGTCGATACCTCATGGGGCGAGATTCCGCCCAAAGCCAACTGCAGGCGTCGATCGGATCCCATTGCGTTCATTAACACCGGGAAAGAGGTGCCCGAATTTTCGAAAAGCACCGCCTTTCCGCCCCCGGGGAGTTTCGACAACCGATCGGTAATTTCGGCCATGCACAAAAGGGGGCTGACCCGATCTTTAATTCGGATCAGCTCCCCCTCGCGCTCTAATGCGGAAACAAAAGCCTTTAAAGAGCCATAAGCCATTATCAGAATTTTGGGGCGTACCTAAACGAAGAGCCCGGATACTTAGCCGCATCGCCCAAACCCTCCTCAATACGCAGCAACTGGTTATATTTTGCAATCCGGTCCGACCGAGAGGCTGAGCCAGTCTTGATTAACCCGGTGTTGAGAGCCACAGCCAAATCGGCAATGGTGGTGTCTTCCGACTCGCCCGAACGGTGGCTCATGATGGCCGTATAGCCGTTACGAATGGCCAGATCCACGGCATCGAGTGTTTCGGAGAGTGTTCCAATCTGGTTAGGTTTAATCAGAATAGAGTTGCCCACACCCCTCACAATGCCCTCTTGAAGTCGCTTCACATTGGTTACAAAAAGATCGTCGCCTACCAACTGCACCTTACTTCCAATCTCGTCGGTAAGCAATTTCCATCCCTCCCAATCATCCTCGGCCATGCCATCTTCGATAGAGATAATGGGATAGCGAGTGGCCCAATCTTTCCAGAAGGCAACCATTTGCGCTGAGGTTAACTTCTCGCCGGTCGACTTGTGAAAATGGTACCTCTTCTCTTCGGGCAAATAGAACTCCGACGAAGCGGGGTCGAGCGCAATGCAAACATCGACACCCGGCTTCAGACCTGCCTTTTCGATGGCTTCGAGAATTACCTGTAGCGCCTCCTCGTTCGACTGCAAATCGGGAGCGAATCCCCCCTCATCGCCCACGTTGGTTGAATACCCTCGCTTCTTTAAAACGCTCTTGAGCTGGTGAAACACCTCGGCGCCCATCCGCAACCCCTCCGAAAAGGAAGGCGCTCCCACAGGCATAATCATAAACTCTTGAAAATCGATTTTATTGTCGGCGTGCGAACCCCCATTCAGGATATTCATGAGGGGAATAGGCAGCGTAGTGGCTTGTACTCCTCCCACATACCGATATAGTTCCTGCCCCGTAAACTGAGCAGCAGCTTTGGCCACCGCCAACGAAACGCCTAAGATAGCATTGGCACCTAACGAACCCTTATTATCAGTTCCGTCAATCTCAATCATCTTACGGTCGATGGCACGCTGGTCGGTAACAAACATTCCCTGCAACTCTTCATTGAGCACCGTATTCACATGGTGTACAGCCTTTAACACCCCTTTCCCGTTAAAACGGGCCTTATCGCCATCACGCAACTCCAGCGCCTCATGTACACCTGTCGAAGCACCCGAAGGAACGATGGCACGACCCACGCTCCCGCCCGAGGTGATTACATCGACCTCAATGGTTGGATTCCCTCTGGAATCGAGCAACTCTCTTGCCTGAATTTTAACTATTTGTCCCATATAAAATCATTTATTCGTAATAGACTCAAAGAGGCTATGCAAAATTAGCAGCCTGTTCAGAAAGAACAAACAAATTGGCGATATGTTCACCTTTTCGCATAACCACAGACCATCGGCAACTCGCTAGAGCCCAGACGTTGAGAATCGCAGGAATAGATGAATAAAAAAAAGGGCCCTTCCATTACGGAAGAGCCCTCATATAGAGTGCAAACAAAGACTACTCCTGCGTTTCCTTCGGAGCAGCGTCTGCTGCCTTAGGAGCTGCTTTACGGCCGGCACGACGGGTCGTTGCCTTTGCTTTGGGCTTGGTCTCTTTTACCGTTACATAAGTAGTATTGAAATCTACAAACTCCATCATACACATCTCGGCATTGTCGCCTTCGCGGAAACCGGTTTTCAGAATGCGTACATAGCCGCCGGGACGTGAAGCCACTTTGGGAGCAATTTCACGGAACAGTTCAGTCACCGCATCTTTATCCTGCAGATGACTGAATACCGTTCTGCGAGCATGGGTGGTATCGTTCTTTGAACGAGTCACAAGGGGCTCCACATACATCTTAAGCGCCTTGGCTTTGGCAGTGGTGGTAGAAATTCTCTTGTGAATAATTAATGAGGCAGCCATATTCGACAACATGGCTTTTCTATGAGAACTCGTTCTGCCGAGGTGATTGATTTTCTTTAAATGTCTCATTGCGCAGTTTATTCCTTGTCTAATTTATACTTACTAATATCCATGCCGAAACTGAGATTCATAGAATCAAGCAGTTCATCGAGTTCGGCCAAAGATTTCTTTCCAAAATTCCGGAATTTCAACAGGTCGTTCTTGTTGAACTTCACCAGCTCGCCCAAAGTTTCTACTTCGGCAGCTTTCAGACAGTTCAGCGCCCTCACCGAAAGATCGAGATCGACCAGTTTAGCCTTCAGCAACTGACGCATATGGAGAACCTCCTCGTCGAACTCTTCGCCGGCAAACTTCTCTTCCGAATCGAGTGTAATCTTCTCGTCCGAAAAGAGCATAAAATGATAGATCAAAATTTTGGCAGCCTCCTTCAAAGCATCTTTCGGATGGATAGAAGAGTCTGTGGTAATCTCGATAATCAACTTCTCATAGTCGGTTTTCTGCTCTACGCGGTAGTTCTCTACCGAATACTTCACATTCTTAATAGGAGTGTAGATGGCATCGAGTGCAACCACACCCAACTCCTCGCTAATCGGCTGATTCTGATCGGCGGGCACATAACCGCGACCACTACCTATGGTCATTTCGGCCTTAAACTTCACCGAAGAATCCATATTGCAAATCACCAGTTCAGGGTTCAACACCTTATAACCGGCAAGAAACCTATCGAGATCACCGGCCGTTAACTGCTCCTGACCGCTAATAAACAGAGAACATTTCTCGGCATCGGGATTTTCGGATAACTTCTTCAGCCGAACCTGCTTAAGATTCAATACTATATCGGTAACATCTTCCAACACGCCGGGGATCGTAGAAAACTCATGATTAACCCCGTCAATCTTCACCGTAGTAATGGCAAAACCTTCCAGCGACGAAAGCAAAATTCTTCGCAGGGCATTCCCTACCGTAATGCCATACCCTGGTTCTAACGGACGAAATTCGAACTTTCCGTACCTGTCGTTTGCCTCAAGCATGATGACCTTATCCGGTCTTTGAAAAGCTAAAATTGCCATAACTAATTATTTAGAGTACAATTCAACAATCAACTGCTCTTTAATGTTTTCGGGAATATCTTCTCTCTCGGGGAGGGTCAGGAAAGAACCCACCAAAAGCGAAGCATCCCAAGTCAACCAGGAGTACCTGGACTGACGAGCAGAGGCTACTGAATTTACAACCACTTCGAGCGCTTTAGATTTCTCGCGAACACCCACCTTGTCGCCGGGACGAACCTGGCAAGAGGGAATATTAACCATCGATCCGTTAAGCGTAATATGACCATGATTCACCAACTGGCGGGCTGCTGCACGTGTAGGGGCAATCCCCAAACGGTATACCACGTTATCGAGCCTCGACTCCAACAACTGCAGCAATACCACGCCGGTAATACCCTGTGATCTCTGTGCTTTGAGAAACAGATTGGAAAACTGACGTTCAAGCACTCCATAGGTGTATTTGGCTTTCTGTTTTTCCAAAAGCTGGGTTCCGTATTCGGAGGTCTTTTTCCTTTTCTTATTCAACCCATGCTGGCCCGGAGGGAAATTCTTTTTTTCGAAATATTTATCGGCACCGTAAATCGGCTCTCCGAACTTCCTCGCAATTTTCGTTGTAGGACCCGTATATCTTGCCATTTCTTTGTATAATTAAATTGATCTATTCATTATCTCTTCCTTCGCGCGAATTGTCTCACGACATCACCTTTTCGGAATTATACTCTTCTCCGTTTGGGAGGTCTGCAACCATTGTGGGGCAGTGGGGTAACATCGACAATCTCAGTGACTTCGATTCCGGCACCGTGCATGGTACGGATAGCCGACTCACGTCCGGAACCAGGACCCTTAACATACACTTTTACCTTACGCAAACCCAAATCGTAAGCAACCTTAGCACAATCGGTAGTAGCCGTCTGTGCGGCATACGGGGTATTCTTCTTTGAACCTTTAAAACCCATCTTCCCGGCCGAAGACCAAGAGATAACCTGACCCGTACTATTGGCCAAAGTAACAATAATATTGTTGAACGAGGAGTGAATATGAGCCTGACCCACAGGCTCCACTTTAACAACTTTCTTCTTCGTTGTTCCTGCTTTTTTTGCCATAATTCAATGTATCTAAAATTATTTGGTCGCTTTCTTCTTGTTTGCAACAGTTTTCTTCTTCCCCTTACGCGTACGGGCATTGTTCTTGGTGCTCTGGCCTCTCACAGGCAGACCCAGACGATGACGAACACCGCGGTAGCATCCGATATCCATAAGACGTTTGATGTTGAGTTGTACCATAGAACGCAATTCGCCTTCTACCTTAAACTCTGCATTGAGAATGGTACGGATTTTCGACAAATCCTCATCATCCCAATCCTGCACCTTCTTGTCGAAGGAGATCTGTGCCTCACTTAAAATGCGACGGGATGAACTACGGCCAATCCCGTAAATATAGGTTAATCCTATCTCCCCCCTTTTGTTCTTTGGTAAATCAACACCAACAATTCTTGCCATACTATTTTAAGAATTTTTCGTAAAAATATAATTAACCCTGACGTTGTTTAAATTTAGGATTCTTCTTATTGATCACATACAGACGACCTTTACGTCGTACAATCTTGCAATCTTCGCTCCGCTTCTTGATGGATGTCCTGACTTTCATGAGAAAAAAGTTTATCAAATTTTATTTGTACCTGAACTTAATCCGACCTTTAGTCAGGTCGTAGGGCGACATTTCAACCTGAACACGATCGCCCGGAAGAATTTTTATATAATTCATGCGCATTTTGCCGGAGATATGGGCAGTAATCACATGCCCGTTTTCCAGTTCAACGCGGAACATGGCGTTGGACAAAGCTTCGATAATGGTTCCATCTTGTTCTATGGAAGATTGTCTTGCCATCTGTAATGCTTTAATAATTAGTTTGCAAAAATAGGATTTTTCCCGATACTCTCTCCCTCTATATAAGAAAACGTGGAAAGAACATCTGCTTTCCCTTTTTTTACAGCTACCGTCAGTTCAAAATGCGCAGAAGGCTTGCCGTCGGCCGCACAAATGGTCCAACCATCGTCTAACTGAAAGATTCCGGGTCGTCCCAAATTGATCATAGGCTCAATACAAATCACCATATTCTCCTGCAACTTTGGCCCGGTTCCTTTTTTTCCGTAATTCGGAACCTCTGGACTTTCATGCAGACGACGACCAATACCATGACCCACCAACTCACGAACCACACCGTATCTAAACGCCGAAACAGTTTCCTGAACAGCCGAAGAGAGATCACCCATGCGATTCCCGACAACAGCTTTTGCAATCCCTGCAAAGAGCGCCTGTCGCGTAACCTCGAGAAGCTTTTTCACCTCTGGCGATACCTCTCCCAACGTAAAGGTGTAAGCACTATCGCCATAGAAACCGTTAAGAAGCACCCCGCAGTCGATAGAGACAATATCGCCATCTAAAAGAACTCTCTTAGAAGGGATACCGTGAACCACCTCTTGATTTACCGAAGTACAAAGAGTGTTTGGAAACCCCCCGTACCCCAGAAAACCGGGAACACCGCCGTTGTCACGAATAAAGGCTTCGGCCACTCGGTCGAGCGCCAAAGTTGTGACCCCGGGAACAATGTGCTTTGCTACCTCTGCCAGCGTTTGCGAAACCAAATGGCCCGACAATCGCAGACATTCAATTTCTTCGTCTGTTTTTATCATCAAAGAACGCTAAAAAAATCAACCCCCGGTGCGACCCTTAATACGGCCCGATTTCAGCAGACCATCGTAGTGCCTCATCAAAAGATGACTTTCAATCTGTTGCAGTGTATCAAGAACCACACCCACCAAAATCAACAAGGTGGTTCCACCGTAGAACTGCGAAAATTCCATCCCCACCCCGAAAATAGTCGCAAATGCAGGAAGAATGGCGATAAAAGCCAGGAAGAAGGAGCCGGGAAGCGTAATCTTCGACATAATGCCGTCTAAGTACTCCACCGTTTTCTTTCCGGGTTTCACCCCGGGAACGAAACCGCCGTTCTTTTTCATATCCTCAGCCATCTGCGAAGGATTAATAGTAATGGCGGTGTAGAAATAGGTGAACACAATAATCAAAATGGCAAAAACCAGATTATACCAGAAACTTGTGGTAGAAGAGAACGCAGCAGCAAAACCCGTGAGGGCATCAGAGGTGGTAGCGAATCCAACCAGAGTAACCGGCAAAAACATAATAGCCTGAGCAAAAATGATGGGCATAACACCCGCTGCATTCACCTTGAGGGGAATGTACTGGCGAACACCACCATATTGCTTGTTCCCCACGATACGCTTAGCATACTGCACGGGGATTTTGCGAGTACCCTGAACCATAAGAATGGCAAGAGCAATAACCACAACCCAGAGAATAATCTCAAGTAGAAAAGCAATCAGTCCACCGCCCAAACCTTCGAGCCGGGTGGCAAACTCCTGTAACAGCGCTTGGGGAAGGCGTGCAATAATACCAATCATAATGATGAGCGATATCCCATTGCCAATACCCTTTTCGGTAATCCGTTCACCCAGCCACATCACAAACATGGTGCCGGCAGTAAGAATGAGTACCGACGAAAACTTGAAGTAGAAGTTCGAGAGCACAAAAGCCTCTGCAGGCAGCTGAGCGTAGAGGTTGGCCACGTAACCGGGACCTTGCATCAGAAGAATACCACCCGTAAGATAACGGGTAATCTGGTTAATCTGACGACGTCCGCTCTCCCCCTCTTTCTGAAGGCGCTGGAAGTAAGGAACCACCATGGCCAGAAGCTGAATCACGATAGATGCCGTAATGTAGGGCATGATACCCAACGCAAAAATCGAAGCATTAGAAAATGCCCCGCCGGCAAACATATCCAGAAGTCCCATGATTCCCGAAGACGTTTGCGTCTTCAGATTGGTTAACATCGTAGGGTCTATACCGGGAAGAACCACGAACGACCCCAGACGATACACCAATAAAAGAAGAAGTGTGAACAGAATCCTGTCACGAAGTTCTTCTATTTTATAGATGTTCTTTATCGTTTGAATCAGGGCTTTCATTCAGATACGATTTTGCAGGTTCCTTGAAGGGTTTCAATGGCATCCTTTGCCGACTTCGAGAAAGCGTGGGCAGTGATATCCAGTTTTTTTGTGAGGGCACCTTTTCCAAGTACCTTAACGCGGGCATTCTTGGGAGCAATCCCTGCTTTTACCATCAGAGCAACATCAATGGCAGAAACACCGGTCTCCGAAGCCAACGCCTCGATAAGTTCAAGATTGATAGCCTTATACGAAACCCTGAAAGGATTCTTGAAACCGAATTTGGGAAGCCTGCGCTGAATAGGCATCTGCCCACCTTCGAACCCGACTTTCTTGGAATAACCCGCAATGGCCTGTTGTCCTTTGTGACCTTTTGTAGAAGTACCTCCTTTGCCACTTCCCTGGCCTCTGCCCAGACGCTTCTTCTGCGTCTTAACGGAACCAGGGGCCGGAGTCAAATTACTTAAATTCATATCTTCAAGTATATAGTATATTAATAATCTTATTGCTGTACCGTAACCAGATGACGGACAGCTACCACCATTCCGAGAATCTGCGGAGTAGCTTCATGCTCAACCACCTGACGCATCTTTGTAATTCCAAGGGCACGCAAAGTATCCTTCTGGCGCTGTGTACTGCCGTTCTTACTCTTTGTCTGTTCGATTGTAATTTTAGCCATGGTGCAATTCTTATCCGTTAAACACTCTATTCATAGAAATGCCCCTCTGTTGAGCCACGGAATAAGCATCGCGCAATTCCGAAAGAGCTGCAAAAGTGGCTTTCACAAGGTTGTGGGGGTTCGAAGATCCCTTCGACTTTGCCAACACATCCTGAATACCCACGCTCTCCAAAACGGCACGCATAGCACCACCGGCCTTCACGCCCGTACCATGCGAAGCGGGTTTGATCAGCACCTCGGCACCGCCAAACTTAGCCACCTGCTCATGAGGAATAGTTCCCTTATATACCGGCACCTTTATCAGATTCTTCTTAGCGTCCTCAATCCCTTTGGCAATGGCCGAAGTAACCTCATTCGATTTGCCCAGGCCGTAGCCCACAATACCCTCTTCGTTTCCTACCACAACAATGGCAGAAAAACTGAAGGTGCGGCCGCCCTTGGTAACCTTGGTTACACGTTGAATGCTCACGAGCCTGTCTTTCAGCTCGAGATCTGTAGTTTTTACTTTACGTATATTTCCCGACATATTTCTTAGAATTTAAGCCCGCCTTCTCTGGCAGCGTCCGCTAATGATTTTACTCTCCCGTGATATAAATAGCCGTTGCGATCGAATACCACGTTGCTAATCCCCTTCTCAAGGGAACGCACAGCGATTAACTTTCCAACCTGGGCTGCCTGCTCAATCTTAGTTATAGCCTTATTATCGGCAATATCCTTACTCAGCGACGAGGCCGAAACCAGGGTTATGCCTGAAAGGTCGTCGACCAGCTGAACATATATCTGACAGTTACTCCTGTAAACCGACATTCTGGGCTTTTCGGCAGAGCCGCTTACAACCTTGCGAATTCTTCGTTTAATACGAATTCTTCTCTCTAATTTTGTTAATGCCATAGCTGTATCAATGATTATTTAGCACTTGCTGATTTACCGGCCTTTCTTCTCAATACTTCATTCACGAACTTAATACCCTTGCCCTTATACGGTTCGGGTTCGCGCAGCGAACGAATCTTAGCGGCAATCTGGCCCAGAAGCTGCTTGTCACAGCTGGTAAGGGTGAGAATAGGGTTAGCACGGCGCTCCGTTACAGCAGAGGCTTTCACTTCCTTGGGAAGCATCATAATAATATCATGCGAATATCCCAAACTCATTTCCAACAGATCGCCTTTCACCTCGGCGCGAAAACCAACGCCTACAAACTCCTGCTTAAGGGTAAAACCCTCAGACACCCCTTTCACCATATTGGCAAGGAGCGAACGATAAAGCCCGTGCAGTGCGCGGTGCCTCCGTTGTTCAGTGGGGCGTGATACGGTTAATACCCCGGTTTCGACCGTGATCGAAATATCGGGATCCACCTTCTGCGTTAACGAACCCAAGGGGCCTTTCACAGAGACGGTATTATCGGGAGCGATGCTCACCTCCACATTGGAGGGCAGCGCAATGGGTAATTTTCCAATCCTGGACATAGTTTCTCCTCCTCAATTAATAAACAAAACAAATCACTTCTCCGCCAATACCTTTGGTACGGGCCTCCTTGTCGGTCATTACTCCCTGAGAAGTAGAAATAATAGAGATACCCAAACCATTCAGTATCCTGGGTAACTCGTCGTGATGGGAATACTTACGCAAACCCGGCCGACTAATACGCTGGATGGCCTTAATGGCCGACTGTTTTGTTTCGGGATGATACTTGAGGGCAATCTTAATGATACCCTGCAGGTCGTTATCCTCAAACTTATAATTAAGAATATAACCTTTTTCGAAAAGTATTTTCACAATACTCTGCTTCATTTTCGATGCGGGCACCTCCACAACTTTGTGGCGCGCCATGACTCCATTTCTGATACGAGTCAGCAAATCTGCAATTGGATCAGTCATTTTTACTATTTATTATGTACTATTTTTTACCTGTTCTTTAGATCTTCTCTAAAAACCGATATCCATGCGATACAATACTACCAGCTGGCTTTCTTTATGCCGGGGATAAGCCCGTTGGAGGCCAATTCACGAAAAGAGATACGGCTGACTCCAAACTGGCGCATATACCCTTTAGAACGACCAGTAAGAAGGCACCGATTGTGCAGCCTCACGCGACTCGAGTTACGGGGAAGCAGTGCCAAACCCTGGAAATCTCCAGCAGCCTTGAGTTTTGCTCTCTTTTCGGCAAATTTTTCTACCATTTTCGCGCGTTTTACTTCGCGGGCTTTCATTGATTCTTTAGCCATAGATCCTCTATATTATATTATTTTTTGCCAGTTTTAAACGGAATACCAAACTCCTTAAGCAGGGCTAAAGCCTCTTCGTCGGTGTTAGCGGTAGTCACAAAGGTGATCTCCATACCCATCATCCGCGAAATTTTATCGATATCGATTTCGGGAAAAATAATCTGTTCGGCAATGCCCAGCGTATAATTACCCCTTCCGTCAAACTTATTGTTAACCCCCTTAAAATCGCGGATACGCGGAAGCGAAACCGAAATCAGACGATCGAGGAACTCGTACATCTTCACGCGTCGCAGCGTAACCCTTGTGCCGATAGGCATAGCCTTACGAAGTTTAAAATTGGAAATATCCTTCTTCGATATAGTGGCCACAGCCTTCTGACCACTGATGTTGGTGAGCTCAGTGATAGCGGTTTCAATCATCTTCTTATCGGAAACAGCCTGACCCACACCCTGGTTAATTACAATCTTCTCCAACCGGGGAGCCTGCATCATCGTGCTGTACCCAAAGCTCTTCACCAAAGCGGGTACAATCTCATCATTGTATTTTTTCTGTAGTGTAGGAATATATCCCTTCACCTCTGTCTGTTTTGCCATTACTTAATCTCCTCTCCAGATTTTTTTGAATAACGCACTAATTTACCTTCGGCATCTTTCCGACGGCCAATACGGGTGGGCTTCCCACTTTTGGGATCAATAGGATTCAGGTTCGAAGCCTGAATTGGAGCCTCCTTTTTGATGATGCCGCCCTGAGGGGCTTTCGCATTAGGTTTGGTGTGTTTCGAAACCATATTCACACCCTCAACAATAGCCTTGTTTTCCTGCACGAGCACCTCGAGCACACGACCTTGCTGACCTTTATAATCGCCGGCATTCACAAAAACGGTATCTCCTTTCTTAATATGCAATTTTTTACTCATCAGAATAGGGTTTTAAGAATTACAATACCTCGGGAGCAAGAGATACTATTTTCATATAGTTCTCGCGCAACTCACGTGCCACCGGACCAAAAATACGCGTTCCGCGAATTTCACCCTGGTTGTTAAGTAACACCACGGCATTGTCGTCGAAACGAATATACGAACCGTCGGGACGACGGATCTCCTTAGTGGTACGAACAATGACAGCCTTGCTGACAGCGCCTTTCTTGACATCGCCCGAAGGGATAACGCTCTTAACGGCGACCACAATTTTGTCGCCCACGGAGGCATACCGACGGCCGGTTCCCCCTAAAACGCGGATACACAAGACCTCCTTGGCCCCACTGTTATCTGCGACACTTAATCTAGATTCCTGTTGTATCATAATTACTTAGCTCTTTCGATGATTTCTACCAAACGCCAATTCTTATTTTTACTCAGAGGACGAGTCTCCATAATGCATACCGTATCACCTACGTTGCAGCTGTTCTGTTCGTCGTGAGCGTAGAACTTGGAAGTTTTATTCATAAACTTTCCATAGATAGGGTGTTTTACTTTGGTCTTAACAGCCACAGTAATGGTCTTGTCCATTTTGGAACTGACAACAACCCCAGTCCGTTCTTTTCTTAAATTCCTCTTTTCCATGCTTCCTTACTCATTATTTTGTTTCCGACAAGGATCTCTTGCGCAATTCCGTCAACAACCGGGCAATATCTCTCCGCGAACCCTTAATTTTCATAGGATTGTCCAAAGGCGAAACTGCATGATTCAACTTTGTACGGGTCAGATTGCTCTTTTCGGTCTCGATACGCTCTTGTATCTCTTTTACGGATAATTCTTTTATCTCAGCCGTCTTCATCTTCTAAGCTATTATTCAGTGTAATCGCGTCTCACGACAAATTTGGTCAGAATAGGCAACTTCTGGGCGCCTAAACGAAGTGCTTCCTGAGCCGTAGCCAAAGTAACACCTTCAATCTCAATTAACATACGTCCCGGAGTAACGGGAGCCACAAAGCCTTCGGGAGCCCCTTTCCCTTTACCCATACGAACCTCAGCCGGTTTCTTGGTAATGGGCTTGTCGGGGAATATGCGAATCCACAGCTGACCTTCGCGTTTCATATAACGCGTAATGGCCTGACGGGCAGCCTCAAGCTGACGGCCGGTAATCCAGCACGAATCGAGCCCCTTGATGCCAAAGGAACCAAATGCAAGGTCGTTGCCCCGTTGGGCTATTCCCTTCATTTTCCCTTTTTGCTGCCTTCTGTATTTAGTTTTTTTAGGTTGTAACATCCTGGTAAATTTTACGGTATAAAGATTCTATTCGTAATGAGCCGGACTCCTATTTTCTCTTTTTCCGGAATCCGCCGCCACCCTGAGGAAATGTACGGGCCGGTTTAGCGGGAACAACACCCGAATTGGGAGTCAGATCGCGTTTGCCGTATACAAGGCCGTTGCAAATCCACACCTTGATACCGAGAAGACCTACTTTCGTAAGCGCCTCTCCCAAGGCATAATCAATATCGGCACGGAAAGTATGCAGGGGTATTCTTCCCTCCTTGTACATTTCGGTACGGGCCATCTCGGCACCGCCTAAACGACCGGAAATAATCACCTTGATCCCCTCGGCACCCATTCGCATGGTACTCTGGATAGACATCTTGATGGCACGGCGATAAGAGATCTTCCCCTCAACCTGACGAGCAATGCTGTTAGCCACAATCACTGCGTCGAGTTCGGGGCGCTTCACCTCGAAAATATTAATCTGAACCTCCTTGGTGGTTAACTTCTTCAGCTCTTCCTTCAACGTATCGACATCCTTTCCGCCCTTACCAATAATGATTCCGGGACGAGCCGTATTCACCGTAATGGTAACGAGTTTCAACGTTCTTTCTATGATGATTTTGGAGATGCTTGCCTTAGCCAGACGGGCGTTCAAATACTCACGAATTTTACTATCCTCAACTAACTTCGAGGAAAAATCCTTTCCACCATACCAATTAGAATCCCATCCACGAATAATTCCAAGGCGGTTAGCTATAGGATTAACTTTCTGTCCCATATATCTTATTTTGTTTGAGTTTGAACATTAGCCGCATTGTCTACCACCAAAGTCACGTGGTTAGAACGTTTCTGGATCCGATAAGCACGACCCTGGGGAGCAGTCCTCATCCGTTTCAGCGAACGACCTCCGTCGACCTTGACCTCGCTTACAACGAGTTTATTATCTTCGACACGCTGATCGCTGTTCTTCTGCTGCCAGTTAGCAATGGCACTCTTTAACAGTTTTTCCACGCGCAAAGCAGCCGCCTTATTGCTGAACTTCAGAATATCCAAAGCGCGGCCCACTTCCTGTCCCCGAATCATGTCTACCACATAACGCATCTTCCGCGGGGAGGTAGGCACATCATTGAGAACGGCAAGAGCTTTATTTTTCCTCAGCTCTTTTGCCTTTTCTGCTGCAATTCTTTTTCTAGCACCCATATTGATAATCTACTTTTTCGGGATATACTTATTTCTTCTTATTGCCGGCATGGCCTCTAAAGGTCCTTGTGGGAGAAAATTCTCCAAGCTTATGACCCACCATATTCTCGGTAACATACACAGGGATAAACTTGTTTCCGTTGTGTACAGCGATGGTATGCCCAACAAAGTCAGGCGAAATCATGGATCTTCTGGACCAAGTTTTAATGACAGCCTTCTTGCTGGCAGCATTCATATCAACAACACGCTTCTCGAGCTTGAAATCAATGAATGGACCTTTCTTCAATGAACGACTCATAACTATTGAACTTTATCGGATTATTTCTTTCTTCTTTCAACGATATACTTGCTCGAAACGTTCTTGGGAGCACGTGTCTTGTATCCCTTAGCCGGCTTGCCGGTTCTGGAACGGGGATGACCTCCCGAAGCACGGCCCTCGCCACCACCCATTGGGTGATCGACCGGGTTCATAGCCACACCACGGGTACGGGGTCTGCGACCCAACCAGCGGCTGCGACCTGCCTTTCCCGACTGCTCATTCGAGTGGTCGGCGTTAGAGACAGAACCAATGGTGGCACGACATGCCACAAGCACCATCCGAGTCTCGCTCGACGGGAGCTTGATAATAGCATACTTGCCTTCGCGAGAGAGCAACTGAGCATATGTCCCGGCACTGCGCGCCATCACGGCACCCTGACCCGGACGAAGTTCAATATTATGGATAATCGTTCCCAGTGGGATATCCGACAGGAAAAGCGTATTACCGATTTCAGGAGCAACACCGGCTCCGCTCTGAAGAGTTTGACCTACCTTTAATCCGTTGGGGGCAATGATATAACACTTTTGGCCGTCGCCATAAACCACAAGCGCAATACGTGCACTGCGGTTAGGATCGTACTCAATAGTTTTTACCTCGGCGCTAAGCGAATCCTTGCTACGGAGGAAATCAATCTGACGGTACATTCTCTTATGACCGCCACCGATATAGCGCATAGTCATTTTTCCCGTGCGATTGCGACCGCCCGATCGGGTAATGGGCGACAACAGAGACTTTTCGGGAGTTGAGGTTGTTACATCATCGAACGAACTGACAATTTTATGTCGTTGCCCAGCCGTTGTGGGCTTAATTTTTCTTACCGCCATAATACGTTAAATATTGCTGTAAAAATCAATTTTGTCTCCTTCCTTCAGGGTAATAATTGCCTTCTTTTCGACGGCTTTTCTACCCTTAATCAAACCCTGCTTCGTAAAGCGGGCCTTTACTTTACCAGCGGTAAGCAAAGTATTCACCGTATCGACGGTTACCCCATACATCTCCTCAACGGCCTTCTTAATCTCAATCTTATTGGCCTTTTTGTCGACGATGAATCCGTAGCGGTTAAGTGCTTCACCCTGCGAAGTCATCTTCTCGGTAACGATGGGTCTAAGTAATATTTCCATGTTTTTAGCAAAATTTACTGATTAGCACTCTCCTGCAACGCGATGGCCGAGCTCTCGGAGAATACCAAAACCGACGCGTTCATAATACTGTAAGTGTTTAGCTCTGAAAGAGTTGCAACATTCACACGTTGCAAATTTCGAGACGACAAATATAGGTTAATATTTTGCTCAGCAGACACATATAGAACCTTTTTATTACCGATCTGCAAATTATTGTTGATCCGTACCAGTTCTTTAGTCTTAGGAGCCTCAAACGCAATATCCTCAACCACTTTCAGATTCTCATCTTTCAGCTTGTAAGAAAGAGCCGAAACACGAGCCAACTGCTTCACCTTCTTGTTAAGCTTAAAAGAGTAATCTCTGGGTTTGGGGCCAAAAATAGTTCCGCCACCCACAAAAACGGGCGACTTGATATCGCCTGCACGTGCGCCGCCGGTACCCTTCTGCTTTTTGATCTTGCGGGTACTGTACGAAACCTCGGAGCGCTCTTTGGCATGGGCGGTACCCTGCCTCTTATTGGCCAGATGTTGTTTGATATCCAGATAAATCACATGATCGTTCGGCGTAATGCCGAAAATCTCATCATCAAGGGTCACCTTTCTGCCGGTGTCTTTTCCTTCTATATTATAAACCGCTAATTCCATTAGAATTCAAGAATTAAAAATGAACCATTGGCGCCCGGTACAGCACCCTTAACCAGTATCAGGTTGTTCTCGGGGAGCACCTTCAGCACCTTCAGATTAGCAACCTTCACACGTTCGCCACCGGTCTGGCCGGCCATACGCATACCTTTAAAAACCCTGGAGGGGAAAGAGGAAGCACCCAAAGAACCGGGAGCACGTAGACGGTTGTGCTGACCATGCGTAGCACCGCCAACACCGCTAAACCCATGACGCCGCATTACGCCCTGAAACCCCTTACCCTTCGATGTTCCCACAACATTCACCAGGGAATCTTCCTTCAACAGATCCACTGTCAGCGCATCGCCAAGCGAATACTGAGTGTCGTTCTTGATAAGGAACTCAACCACTTTGCGTTTGGGTGCGGAGCCAGCCTTCTTAAAGTGACCCACCTCAGCTTTGGTTGCATTTTTTTCTTTCTTGTCGCCGAAAGCAATCTGGACAGCCTGATAGCCGTCACTCTCGATTGTCTTTATCTGGGTAACAATACATGGACCTGCCTCAATCACCGTGCATGGGACATTCTTCCCCTCGGCACTGAAGATAGAGGTCATACCCACCTTCTTTCCAATTAATCCTGGCATAACAATTTAAATTTAGACGTTTTCAATACGGATTTGTTAGGCATAACACCTAAATGATCCCATCATCATACTTTGATCTCTACCTCCACACCGCTGGGAAGTTCCAACTTCATCAGCGCATCGATGGTCTTGGGCGTAGAACTGTAAATATCCATCAAGCGCTTGAATGAGCTCAACTGGAACTGCTCCCTCGACTTCTTGTTCACAAAAGTGGAGCGGTTCACCGTAAAGATCCTTTTGTGCGTAGGGAGGGGAATAGGCCCGCTCACTACAGCGCCGGTAGACTTTACCGTTTTTACAATCTTCTCGGCCGATTTGTCCACCAGGTTGTGGTCGTAAGATTTCAGCTTAATTCTAATCTTTTGGCTCATTGCAATAACTATTTATTTAATCTTCAACATTGATACCTTTTGATTTTGCAACAACCTCTTTCGAGATCGATTCGGGAACCTGCGAATAGTGCGAAAACTCCATTGTAGAGGTAGCACGGCCTGAGGTAATAGTACGCAAAACCGTAACATAACCGAACATCTCCGAAAGAGGTACCTTAGCCTTAACTACCCGGGCACCTCCGCGCGACTCCATACCCTCAATCTGACCGCGACGCTTGTTAAAGTCGCCAATCACATCGCCCATATTCTCTTCGGGAGTAACCACCTCGACCGACATAATGGGTTCGAGAAGAACCGGTTTCGCGTTGCGGCATGCTTTACGGAAAGCCTGCTTGGCACAAATTTCGAACGAAAGAGAGTCGGAGTCAACGGCATGAAAAGATCCATCGAGCAGCCTCACCTTCAGGCTGTCGACAGCAAAACCCGCCAACACACCATTAGACATAGCCTCCTTAAATCCTTTTTCGACCGAAGGAATATATTCGCGGGGAATATTTCCGCCCTTCACCTCATCAACAAACTGCAAGCCGAGTTGACCTTCGTCGACAGGGCTTATAGCCACAATGATATCGGCAAACTTGCCACGACCGCCACTCTGCTTCTTGAATACTTCGCGATGCTGAATGCTTCCGGTAATGGCCTCCTTATAAGCAACCTGGGGAGCCCCCTGGCTGCAGTCGACCCTAAACTCCCTTTTGAGGCGGTCGAGAATGATTTCAAGATGCAACTCGCCCATCCCGCTAATTACCGTCTGCCCCGAATCGGGATCGGTCTTCACCTGGAAGGTAGGATCCTCCTCGGCCAGTTTCCCGAGCGCAATGCCCAGCCTGTCGAGGTCGCCCTGAGTTTTAGGCTCTACAGCCACCCCGATAACCGGAGCGGGGAAGGTCATCGATTCTAACACGATGGGTGCATCAACAGCACACAAGGTGTCGCCGGTACGCAGATCCTTGAAACCTACCACGGCACAAATATCGCCCGCGTAACACTTATCAATAGGATTCTGCTTATTGGCGTGCATCTGGAACAAGCGGGCAATCCGCTCCTTCTTTCCGGTACGGGTATTCAGCAAATAAGATCCGCTTTCAACCACACCCGAATAGACACGCACATATGCCAAACGGCCCACGAACGGGTCGGTAGCAATCTTAAAGGCAAGCCCGGCAGTAGGTTGGGTACGGCTGGGTTCGCGAATCACCTCGGCATCAGTATCGGGGTCGGTACCCACAATATTGCCCTTGTCGAGAGGATTCGGAAGGTAAGCGGTTACAGCGTCTAACAGCTGCTGCACCCCTTTGTTCTTAAAGGCAGAGCCGCACATCACAGGAACAAACGCCTGATTAATCACAGCTTTCCTTACTGCCGCCTTGATCTCTTCGACCGTAAGCGATTCAGGATCGTCAAAAAACTTCTCCATTAACACATCATCTACCTCGGCAACCGCCTCAAGTAGCTGATTGCGCCATTCTGTAGCTTCGGCCAGCGCCTCGGCAGGCACCTCTTCCTCGTGGAAAGCGGTCTCCTTACCTGAATCTGTCCAACGAATGGCTTTAAAAGATACCAAATCAACAACGCCGTTAAATTTCTCCTCCTGTCCCAAAGGGAACTGGAGTGCGATGGCCTTAGAGTGCAGCTTATCGTTAATCTGCTGCAGAACGCCTTGAAAATCGGCGCCATTACGGTCCATTTTATTTACAAATGCAAGGCGGGGCACATTATACTTTTCGGCCTGGCGCCAAACGGTTTCTGATTGGGGCTCAACGCCACCAACTGCACAAAAAAGAGCAACTGCTCCATCAAGAACCCGCAACGACCGCTCTACTTCTACAGTAAAGTCGACGTGGCCCGGCGTGTCAATCACGTTGATCCGGTACAGTTCTCCATTGTAATCCCACGAACAGGTGGTAGCGGCCGAGGTGATGGTAATACCCCTCTCCTGCTCCTGAGCCATCCAGTCCATGGTGGCGGTCCCTTCGTGGGTTTCGCCAATCTTATAGTTCACCCCTGTATAATAGAGAATACGCTCGGTAGTTGTAGTCTTACCGGCGTCGATGTGAGCCATAATCCCAATATTTCTAGTATTTTTAAGATTCGTCATGCTGATTTTTAACTACGCTGATTTTTCACGTTTTTGCAACCGCTGCGCATTAAAATCTAAAATGCGAGAAGGCCTTGTTGGCTTCGGCCATTTTGTGCATGTCCTCTTTTCTCTTGAAGGCACCACCCTCATTGTTGAAGGCAGCGAGAATCTCAGCAGCCAGCTTTTCGCTCATGGACTTACCCGGACGCTTACGCGAATAGAGCACCATATTTTTCATGCAAAGCGAAATCTTACGATCGGGGCGAACCTCCATAGGAACCTGAAAATTGGCACCTCCAACACGGCGGCTCTTCACTTCGACCTGGGGAGTTACATTCTCGAGAGCTTTCCTCCAGATATCGAGGGGCGCTATCTCCTTATCGGCAGCACGTTTAGCAACAATGTCGAGAGCACTGTAAAACACCTTATAAGCGGTGTTCTTTTTCCCCTGCAACATCAAATTATTCACAAACCGGGTAACTTGAGAATCGCTGAACACCGGATCAGGCAACAATATCCTTTTTTTGGGTTTTGACTTACGCATCTTTCTTAGCCTTAATTAAGTGGTTATTTCTTCTTTCCTTTTGCAGCGGGTGCGGGAACGCCTTTCTTAGGTCTCTTGGCACCATACAGCGAACGACTTCTGAGACGGCCTTCGACACCTGATGTATCGAGAGCGCCCCTTACAATGTGGTAACGTACCCCGGGCAAATCTTTTACACGGCCTCCGCGAATCAGCACAATAGAGTGCTCCTGCAGATTGTGACCTTCGCCGGGAATGTAAGCATTCACCTCCTTGCCATTAGTTAAACGAACCCTAGCCACCTTACGCATGGCGGAATTGGGCTTTTTCGGAGTTGTGGTGTACACACGCACACAAACACCCCGACGCTGAGGGCAGGAGTCAAGGGCAGGAGATTTACTTTTATCTATAAGACTCGTTCTCCCTTTCCTTACTAATTGTTGAATTGTAGGCATAAAGACTTTATTTAGTATTAGTTACACACGCGTACAAAAACGGTTTGCAAAGGTATATTATTTTTTTCAACAAACAACAGAAGTTATAAAAAAACCACACAAATGCGTGAGTTTCAAAAAAAGAGCGAGGCCGCACCCCCACAGGTGCCACACCCTGTTGGGGGAGCACACCACCACTGCCTAAACACCCCAAAAGAGAGGATATGCCAAGGTCCATAAACATGGAAATATACGGAGCCAGCCACAGCAGATACAACACCATATTATATAGGTAAGCCGCGAACCTTTCTTTTTGCCCGTCGTTTGTGCGATTTCGCAAATACTCTTACCTTTGTGCCAGCGAAAAAACCGTGTATGAAAATGAAAAGAACACCCATTGCAAAAATTCTGCAATCGACAGCATTCAACTCCGAAGTCCTGGTAAAAGGATGGGTACGCACCAAAAGAGGCAACAAAAATGTGGTCTTCATAGCCCTTAACGACGGGTCGTGCATTCACAACCTGCAGATTGTTGCCGAAACCGCGCTGTTCGACCCCGAAATGGTAAAGCAGATTACCACCGGCGCTTCGCTGGCGGTTGAAGGTGTTCTGGTTTCGTCGCCCGGGCAGGGTCAGCCGGTAGAAATTCAGGCAAAACAGATAGAGGTATACGGAACGGCCGATCCCGACCAATATCCGCTGCAAAAGAAGGGACACTCACTCGAATTTCTCCGCGAAATTGCCCACCTGCGGCCCCGCACCAACACTTTCGGAGCTGTACTCCGTCTGCGCCATGCCATGTCGTTTGCCATACACAACTATTTTAACGACCATGGATTCTTCTATTTCCATACCCCCCTTATCACCGCCTCCGACTGCGAAGGGGCCGGCGCCATGTTTCAGGTAACCACCCTGCCGCTCGACTCCATTCCCCGTACCCCCCAGGGGGGGGTCGACTTCTCGACCGACTTTTTTGGCAAGCAAGCCAGTCTCACCGTTTCGGGACAGCTGGAGGGAGAGTTGGGCGCCCTTGCTTTAGGCGCCATCTACACCTTTGGCCCCACCTTCAGAGCCGAAAACTCGAACACGCCCCGCCATCTGTCGGAGTTTTGGATGATTGAGCCCGAAGTGGCTTTCAACGACATCACCGACAATATGGATCTGGCCGAAGACTTCCTGAAATACCTGATTGGCTACGCAATAGAACACAACCACGACGACCTCCTCTTCCTCCAAAAGATGTGGGACGAAAACCTGTTAGAGCGCCTCCGGTTTGTACTCGAAAACCAATTTATTCGACTCCCCTATACCGAAGGTATCCGCATTCTGGAGGCATCGGGCAAAACTTTCGAATTCCCTGTATCGTGGGGGGTAGATCTCCAGTCGGAACACGAAAGGTATTTGGTAGAGAGTCACTTCAAAAAACCGGTTATCCTCACCGACTATCCCAAAGATATTAAGGCCTTCTACATGAAACAGAACCCCGACGGCAAAACCGTGAGAGCCATGGATGTACTGTTCCCTCGAATTGGCGAAATCATTGGCGGATCGGAACGAGAGGACAATTACATCAAACTCTTAACTCGGATGGAAGAGATGGGAGTACCCACACAAGAGATGGGATGGTACCTCGACACCCGCCGCTTCGGAACGGTTCCCCACAGCGGCTTTGGGTTAGGTTTTGAACGGCTCATGCTCTTCATCACCGGCATGACAAACATCCGCGATGTGATTCCCTTCCCCCGAACCCCCGGATCGGCCGAATTCTGATTCCCGCTTCGTGAAGTTCCGACCCTCTGTAATGCCCCTGTCTACGCGCTTCACTCCCTACAATAACGACACACCCCATGCTCACCCAACGTCTTCAGCAGAAACTCCTCCAGAAACTGTCGCCGCAGCAGATCCAGATGATCAAGCTGTTGGAGATCCCTACCCTGGAGCTGGAGCAACGCATTAAGGAGGAGATTGAGGTGAATCCCACCCTCGAAGAGGGCGCCGAAAAGGATCCCGACGATGAGCCCGATATCGCGGCAAAAGAGGAGGAAGACTTCTCGCTCGACGCCTATCTATCGCCCGACGATATCCCCTCGTACAAACTATCCTCACCCGGTGCGCAACTTACCGATGCAAAGAGTGATATTCCCTTTTCGGTGGGTCAAACCTTCCACGACTTTCTGGAGACTCAATTGGGCTTCCGGCGATTTACCGAGCGAGAGCGCACTCTGGCCGAATATATCATCGGAAACATCGACGATTCGGGCTATCTGCGCCGCCCCTTAGAATCGATTGTCGACGACTTGGCCTTCAGGCAGGGTCTCACCGTCGAAGAGGCTGAACTCGAACAGATTTTAGCCGTAATCCAAGAGTTTGAGCCCTCAGGGGTAGGAGCTCGCGACCTGCAGGAGTGCCTCCTGATCCAGCTGCGGACCAAGAGTGTGACGCCCGAGACCGAACTGGCCAAAGAGGTGGTAAGCACCCACTTTCAGGAATTCGGAAAAAGACATTACGACAAAATCCTGAGCCGAACCGGCAGTTCGGAAGATGCGCTCAAAAAGGCGATTGCCGAAATCCTGAAACTCAATCCCAAACCGGGAAGCTCTTTTTCGGACCAACACAGCAAAGTGAGTGAACATGTTACCCCCGACTTTCTCCTTGAGGAGCGCGACGGCCGTCTTGTGTTGCAGCTCAACAGCCGTAATATCCCCGAACTTCGAGTGAGTCGTACCTACTCAAACATGATGGAGGCCTACTCGGCCAACAAAAAAGGGCTCACGCGCACCGACAAAGATGCTCTCAACTTTGTAAAACAGAAACTTGATTCGGCTCGATGGTTTATCGAGGCAATCAAACAGCGGCAGAACACCCTGATGATTACAATGCAGGCCATTATCAACTATCAGAGGAGCTACTTCGAACAGGGCGATGATACCAAGCTAGTGCCCATGATCCTGAAAGACATAGCCGACATCACCCATATGGACATCTCCACCGTTTCGAGGGTTGTCAACAGCAAATATATCCAAACCCCCTTCGGCATCTTTCACCTAAAATCCTTCTTTTCGGAAGGCCTGCAAACCGACTCAGGCGAAGAGGTTTCGACCCGTGAAATCAAAAAGATTCTGCAGGAGTGCATTGAGGGCGAATCGAAAAAAAGGCCTCTCACCGACGAAAAACTGGCGGACATCCTCAAAGAGAAGGGTTATCTGATTGCCCGCCGTACCGTGGCCAAATATCGAGAACAGCTCAATATTCCAGTGGCTCGACTGCGCAAAGCGCTCTAGAAAAGGGGCTAAAGGCGCCAGCCTTCTCACGTTTACAACTAGTCATTGCCTTCTGCCCGTACACGCTTACCGTGGAATATTGGCGCTGGCCGACAGAAAAGCGGCCAATCGCCTCACGGCTTGCCCGCGATGGCTGATACGGTTCTTCTCCTCCATGCTCAACTCCGAAAAGTGCGAGGCAAACCCCTGCGGAACAAAAACAGGATCGTAGCCAAATCCCCCGGTGCCCCGCGGGGCAAGGGCTATAGTACCCTCTACCTTACCCTCAAAAAACCAGTTCTGCCCCCCATTCACAAAAGCAATTACTGTTCTGAAACGGGCCGAACGATGCGAAACCCCCTCCAACTTCTGCAGCAACAGCGCTATATTGGCGGCGTCGCGCAACAGCGGATTACGCTCGCCCGAAAACCTGGCCGACCAAACCCCGGGGGCTCCCCCGAGGGCATCCACTTCCAACCCGGAATCGTCGGCAAAACAAGGAATAGAAAAGTGCGAAGCGAGCGCCAAAGCCTTGGTCAACGCATTCGCCTCAAAAGTGGTTCCCTCTTCGGGAATCTCGCGCAGGTAACCCACCGACTGCAGTGAGAGCAGCTCATAACCGGGACCCAGAATGCGCGCAACCTCCTCCACTTTGTGAAGGTTTGCCGATGCAAAGAGCAATTTCATACTAAATAATTACTACCCATTGTCGGGTGCTGCAAAGATAACGAAGCTCGGAAAACCCCCAAATGGGAGGAGCCTTGATGCGACCCGATGCCACAACCGCCAATCGTCGCTACCGGCAATAGATGGCTGTAGGCAAAAGAGGTACTATTTACAAAAAATGATACGGAAAGAGGGGCAACGAGGAGACATTTTTGTTACTTTTGCCCAAAACGCGTTAGAATGGAAACAATCGACTGGGCAAATTTGTCGTTCGGGTATCGTAGAACCGACTACAACATCAGATGCTATTACCGAAACGGAGAGTGGGGACGACTTGAAATCTGTTCGTCCGAAACCCTTAACATCCACATGGCCGCCACCTGCCTCCACTACGGACAGGAGGCTTTCGAAGGGCTCAAAGCCTTTAGAGGCAAAGATGGAAAAATCAGGATATTCCGCTGCGACATGAATGCAAAACGGATGATCCGTTCGGCCGAATATATCAGCATGAAAGCCCCCTCCGAAAAGCTCTTCATGGATGCGGTGTTGTCAGCAGTTAAACTGAATGAGCGGTTTGTGCCCCCTTATGGAACCGGTGCTTCGCTCTACATCAGACCTTTGCTCATTGGTTCGGGTCCGCAGGTCGGAGTAAAACCAGCCGACGAGTACACCTTTGTGGTATTTGTAACCCCCGTTGGCCCCTACTTTAAAGAGGGTTTCAAACCGGTTGACGTAGTCATCGACCGCGATCACGACAGAGCCGCACCCCGAGGTACCGGCCATATCAAAGTGGGTGGCAACTACGCAGCCAGTTTGGTTTCGGGCAAGCTTGCCCACGACCTGGGTTACTCCGCCGTGCTCTACCTCGATGCCGCCGAAAAGAAATATATCGACGAATGTGGGCCTGCCAACTTCTTTGGTATTCGCAACAACACCTACATAACTCCCGAATCGCATAGCATTCTGCCCTCCATCACCAACGACAGCATCCGGATTCTTGCGCACGATATGGGCATGCAAGTTGAGTGCCGGCAGGTTCCCTACGAAGAACTCGCAACCTTCGAAGAGGCCGGCGAATGCGGCACAGCGGCGGTAATCACCCCCATCGACAAAATATTCGACCCGCATCTCGGCATCACTTACACCTTTTGTCCGAAGGGCGTTCCAGGGCCATGGAGCACGAAGATCTACGAACGGCTCGTGGCAATCCAGACCGGCGAGGCCGAGGATCCCTATGGATGGAACACCTTTATTGAGTAACTTTAGATAACCGGGTTCTTCGTCCGGATCACACCAAAAAAAAGAGGCTGCCTTAACAGGGCAGCCTCTTTTTATATACTGGAACTCATTTTCAGGCAAGCCCAAAGGCAGCCTTCAGTTGATCTACATAATCGGTTTGTTCCCACGCAAAGAAGGTGACCTTCTTGCGCAGTTCCGAGCCATTGTACTGCAATACCACCTCTTTCTGGTAGGAGTCGCGACCAAAATGGCCATATGAGGCCGTCTCAAGGAAGACCGGATATTTGAGCCCAAAACGCTTAATAATAGCATAGGGACGAAGATCGAAGAGCGCCTGCACCTTCTGAGCAATCTCGCCGTCGGACACCGACACCCTAGAGGTGCCATAGGTGTTCACATAAACACTTAAAGGGGCTGCAACCCCGATGGCATACGAGAGCTGAACCAGCACCTCGTCCGAAATCCCTGCGGCCACAAGGTTTTTGGCAATATGACGAGCCGCATAGGCAGCCGAGCGGTCGACCTTCGAAGCATCTTTGCCCGAAAAGGCGCCACCACCGTGTGCACCTTTACCGCCATAGGTATCCACAATAATCTTCCTGCCGGTAAGACCGGTGTCGCCGTGAGGTCCGCCAACGACAAACTTGCCGGTAGGATTCACATGCAGAATATAGTTGGTGGAAAAAAGCGACTGTAAGCGCGCAGGCAGCTTGGAAACCACCGCGGGAATCAGATATTTTATGACATCGGCCTTAATCTTGGCCAACATGGCCTCCTCTTGATCAAAGTCGTCGTGCTGAGTGGAGACCACCAGCGTATGAACCCGCACAGGCACATTCTTATCGGAGTATTCGATGGTCACCTGCGACTTGGAATCGGGGCGCAGATAGGTCATCACCTCGCCCTTCCGTCGGATGTGGGACAACTCCTTCAGCAATGCATGCGAAAGCATCAGCGGAAGAGGCATCAACTCATCGGTTTCGCGCGTGGCATAACCGAACATCATGCCTTGGTCGCCAGCACCCTGCTCTTCTTCGACAGCCCGCACAACCCCTTGGTTTATATCGGGCGACTGCTCATGAATGGCCGAAAGAACACCGCACGACTTGCTTTCGAACATATACTCGCCCCGCGTGTAACCAATCGCCTCAATGACCCTGCGGGCCACCGACTGCACATCGACATAACCCGTGGTCTTCACCTCGCCGCTTAACACCACGAGACCCGTGGTAACCAGCGTTTCACAGGCAACTTTCGACTCCGGATCAACACGGAGAAACTCATCAAGCAAAGCATCGGAAATCTGATCGGCAACTTTATCGGGATGTCCCTCAGAGACAGATTCGGACGTAAATAAATAAGCCATATAATGCAAAATAATCGTGAATTACAAAGCGCAAATATAACGTCTTTTTTTATAGCTCACCGCTTACCCTTAAGATAACACGCTGCTATGTGCGCAAGGGTATCATGGAGCGGGGTATAGCGCAGTGAGACGGCGGTTGTGACGGCCGAACCATCGTAGCTCGATATTCTGAAAGAGGAGCGGATTATATCGGGCGAGATTTTCAAAGCACGGCCAGTGAGCCACGTATAGCCATTTGCGGCAGCAATGCCCAAATTTGCCATCCAGGGCCGAAGCGCAAACGCGGGCGGTGAAACCCCCAGCGAAAGTGCAATGGCGCGGAACAACTCCTTGTAGAGCACATTGGCGCCCGACAAGATAAACCGACGGCCAAAGCAGTCGGCCCGACTCAGGGCTATCATGGCCTCGGCCACATCGCGCACATCGACCACGCTGGTACCTCCCGGAGGATAGGCCGGCAACCCCTTATAGATCGTCGGAAAAAAAGAGCCACTTCCCGAATCCCAAAAACCGGGACCTAGAACCACAGAGGGGTTTACCACCAGCACCTTCAGCCCGTCGGCAGCCGCCTTCCACACCGCCACTTCTGCAGCATGCTTGCTCTCGGCGTAATCGGAATGGTAACGGGCAGAATCCCATCCCATCGATTCGGTTGCCGTAACCCCCGGAGGAGAATCGATCGTTGCCACCGAACTCACGTAGCAAAACTGCCCCACCCCGCTTTGGAGGGCTGCCTTGGCCAGCTCCGAAGTGACCTCCGCATTGTGCAGAAAGAGCGACTCACGCTGCCCAGGCAAAAACGAAACCATGCCGGCCACGTGAAATATCCTGTCGACCCCCCTGCATAACGCGGGGAGCGCCCCAAAACGGGTAAGATCTGACTGCACCCACTCCACCCGGTCGAAGAGAGAATCGGCTTCAGGGTTGCCGCTAGCAAAAAGCGAACGAACCGCCTCGATCTTTTGGAGACTACGGTATACCGCCTTTACCCGATAACCCTCCCGGAGAAGCGCCATCAACAGATGCGACCCCAGCAGACCCGTAGCACCGGTAACCAGACAAACCTCTTTTTGCATGGAACCCCTATTCACGCTACTATCCATTACACTTCAAAATCAATAAATCGAACTACCAAAAATAGTCATTCGGCGCAAAAAGAGGATGCATTATTTTGTGGCCTGTTGGAAAAACAGAATTACGTTCGTATTTTTACGAACAAAACTGGTATGAACCAAACATGTAACGCCTTATGAAAAGTTGGATTTCCATTAAGTCGGTAAAAATTGGATTGTTGGCCGTTGTGTTGATTTCGGGACTGTTTCTGCTATTCAACGGAACACTCACCGGAAAACAACAGACCCACAAGGAGGCGACCCCCGCCGGGGGAGTTGTAGCCATCGATTCGGTGACGGTGTACTACTTTCATGCTTCGCAGCGTTGCGTAACCTGTACGGCCGTTGAGGAGGTGACCCGCGAAGCGCTCAAAACTTACTTTGGCGAATCGGTTCCCTTTGTATCGATCGACGGCCAGAAGGATCGTCAAAATCCGCTTCTCAAAAAATTCCAGATTTCGGGTCAGACCTTACTGCTGGTGAAAGGCGATAAAGTGGCCAACCTCACTGCCGATGCCTTTTTGCTAGCCCGAACGGCCCCGCAAAAACTGAAAGGAAAAATTAAGAGCACCATAGAAGCGCTCGCAAAATAGGGATAGGGAAGGCACCGGGAGCGCGAAAAAAAATCGGGGTGGCTGTTAACCACCCCGATTCGGCTTGCGGAAAGCGAGGGATTCGAACCCCCGGTACCCCGAAGGGTACAGCAGATTTCGAGTCTGCCCCATTCGACCACTCTGGCAGCTTTCCGTTTTTTGAGCCGACAAATGTACGCAAATTTTGCAATTGTCAAAATAGTGCGCCGCCTAAAAGGGAACTATGCTGCGATCAGGCTTTCACCGTTGCAATGGCATCTACCAGCTTGTCGAGCCCCTCACGGATGGGCTTTTCGAGCATCATTTTGAGGGCAAAATTGAGTTCCGACTTTACCGTGAACTTCACGCAAGAGCTCTCAGGCGAAAGGGGTTTAATCTGAACCCAGAAAATGAAGGGGGTTCCCATCCCTTCGCCCTCCATTTTCACGGTCTCTGGTTGCCGTTCCACGATTTTGAGGGTAATCCGGGCCATGCCACCCACCACACACGACAACTCATCGGGGGTGGCGCTCCATTCGCTTACTTTATCGGCCGGAAGGCGGTCGCGGAACTGATCGAGTTTTGACAAATCCGAAAAAAAGGCATATAATTTTTCGGCAGGAAGTTGCGTGGTTCCCACCTTGCTTTCAATTTTGGTTTCCATTCTGATTGTTGTAAGGTTTGTTGAACAGGGAAGCCACATCAGACACTTCCTTGCTGCCGGATACCGCATCAAGGGTCGTATCAGCTCCGGATAGTGAATCCGAATCGCAGGATTCTTCGGCGCCGGGAATCAAGACATTGTGTGGAGCGGCATCAGCGTCAGGGATAGAATCAGCGTCCGGGATGGAATCAGGATCCGGATCGAACAGAGGCTCCGCGCCGGTAAGCCGGAATTGCAGATAGGTTATGGCAAATCCCTTGCCCATGAATAAGGTTTCGTAGTGGGTTCTTATTGAGAGAATGTCGTCGGCCCGACCCGATCCGTAAAGGTCGTGGGTGGAATCGATACACTCAAGTCGATTCAGTTCAATCACCGAAAGGGTAAAATCGTAGAGCTGGCGGGAGTCGGTTTTCAGGTGAACCACCCCGTCGGGTTTCAGGAAGGCACGATAACGGGTCAGGAATCCGGCAGAGGTTAACCGCTTTTTAGCGCGGTTCCGTTTGGCCTGCGGATCGGGAAAAGTAATCCAGATTTCCGACACCTCTCCCGGCGCGAAAAAGGAGCCTATCAACTCGATGCGGGTACGGAGAAAGCCCACATTCTGCAATCCGCTCTGTAGTGCCTCGGAGGCCCCTTTCCATATGCGGGCGCCCTTGATGTCGACCCCCAAAAAATTCTTTTCGGGAAATCGTCTGGCGAGCCCCACAGAGTACTCGCCCTTACCGCATCCCAGCTCTAGCACCAAGGGGCGGTCGTTCCCAAAAAATTGTTTCGACCACTTGCCGCGCAAAGAGTGCTCCGAACCATACAGTTCACTGAAAGGCGGCGCCTGTACCACATTCGCAAAGGTGGCCATTTCGGCAAATTTCTGCAGCTTATTTTTATTACTCACTTACCGAAGGGTTGGGTTGGGAGGTTTCTACCCGAAACCCCACATTTACAATAGCAGGCAGCGCCTCAACGCGCATGGCCTGTTCCAGTTTAAACTGATAGACTCCGGGCAAAGGAAATTTCACACCCCGTTTATAGGGAATCCGGTACCAAAGGAGATCGCCCAGCCCCGATCCGTACCAGCGACCCTGCGAATCGGCCAAAACCAGTTCGAGTGTGTCGGTTGCTGTGCGACCGTCGGGGAGGTCGCTATGCAAAAAAAGAAAGAGATTAGAATAAGGGTAATCGCCTGTATGGCGTAGGTTTACATAGAAGTCGAATGACGAAACTGTATCGGTCACAGTCACCAAAAAAGGGTACTTCACCGCGCGGTGCCAGGAGCGACCCTGTACCGATACCGATTCGTCGAAAAACATAGTGCGGTCGCAACCGGCCCACAAAAGGAGCAGGAGGGCCGTAACCACAAGACCAACCGACAACTTGCGACTCTTCATACGGGTCAGGAGTTATTCGAAGGCCCCCCCTTCGATCCGGGCCTGGGTGGCCGTTGATGACCTGAATGCGGTTTCCCCGGCATGCTTCTGCCGGTGTGGCGCGGATTCGGGTTATGGCGGGGCTCGCCCCCTCCGTCGCGCTTTGCAACCGGCTCCGTTGGGGCTTGCTTAGGCTGGGCCGACTGCTTCGGTTGCAACGATGGTTTCGGTTGTGCAGGTTGAGCCGGCTGTGCCGGCTGGCCAACTATGCCCTCAGCCTCGACACTGGATCGGCTTTTCCCCTTCTTCTTTCGTTTTTTTCGTTTTGAGGCATCCTCAAAACGCGTAAGGCTCTCCTCGCCCACCGAATTCTGATATTCTACAGAAGGTGCCGCAGCCGTTTCGACAACGGTACTCTCGAGCGCTTTAATTTTAATGCCCTTTTTGGCCAGTTGGGCCATCTCCTTAACCTTGTCGATCGATAAAACCACCAAGTCGGAGGGTCCGTTCTTCTCGTGCGAAAACCACATAAGGCGCCGGAAGATATCGGTTTTAAAATGGTACACCCATCCCTTTTCGGTATCGAAGGGTTTCGAAACATCGGGAAAATCTGCCTGGGCATCGAGATAGCTGTGAAGCTCGTAATTAAGGCAACATTTAAGTTTTCCGCACTGTCCGGCCAATTTTTGGGGATTAAGGGATACCTCCTGGTGTCGGGCGGCACCCGTAGTTACCGATACAAAATGGGTCATCCAGGTGGAGCAGCAGAGTTCGCGCCCGCACGATCCGATACCGCCCACCAGGCCGGCCTCCTGCCGCGATCCGATCTGCTTCATTTCGACCCGGATCCGGAACTCCTCGGCCAGCACTTTAATAAGTTCGCGGAAGTCGACCCGGTTTTCGGCTATATAGTAAAAAATGGCTTTCGATTTGTCGCCCTGATACTCTACGTCGCTGATCTTCATGTCGAGGTTGAGCCGCTCGGCAATTTTTCGCGAGCGGAACATGGTATCCTCCTCTGCCTCGACGGCTTGCAGCCACTTTTCGAGGTCGCTCTGCCGGGCCTTTCTGAAAACCTTCTTCATTTCGGAGGGGTCGGTGTGACTCGACATCCGCTTGAGCTGGTAACGCACCACATCGCCCGAAAGCGAGACGATGCCCATATCGTGCCCCGGACTGGCCTCCACGGCCACAAGGTCGCCTTTGCGCAGATTAAGTCCGTGCACATTATGGAAATAACCTTTGCGTGTATTTTTAAACCGAACCTCCACTACATCGAAGGGTTTTCCGGCAGGGGGAACACCACCCAACCAGTCGAAGGTATCCATCCGCCCCGATTTGCATGGACAGTTGCATCGGCCGGGTATGGGTTCGGCACCATCGTCTAACGGATTGAATGCTCCCCGGTTATATGTTTTTTCACTATCCATAAGTTGGTTCTATCTCTTTGGCATTACCCTGCATAGGGTAGAATAAACGTGCGAAATTACACAATCGAGCAATGAAAAGCAATATCAAGCACCCACTCTTATTAGTCTCACCATCTGCATGGAGAGGTCTAAAAGAACCAGTCGCTCAGAAACATTCCCGTCGATATGGGCGTAGGCCCTTTCGAGCTCCTCAAAGAGAGACGCCGCGTTGCCGGGGTGTATGAATTTGTGAAAATTGGCCGCAAAGGCCTCCTCCTCCTCGTTCAGATGCGCCAATTGGGGCTGCTCGAGTTGCATCACCAGATTCTCGCGTATCATTCTCGACGAAAAAATCAGAAACCGTTTAATCACCGCCCTTTGCCACTCCGACAGCTCCTCGGCCAGCGCCAGAAGCGATTGCACAGCGTTGTTCTGTGCGGTAAGGTTCTTGCTCCGAACCCCCCAGCACAAGCGCATCAGCGACACAAACTTCTCGAAGAAGAGGCGGCTTTCGTCGCTGCTGACCGAATCGGCCGCAGGAATCTCAAGCATCTGGAGTCTCGACAAAACTGTAGGCAGCATCTCGTCTATTGAATGGGCCACCAGCAGAAAGAGTGTCTTTTCGGGGGGCTCCTCAAGCAGCTTGAGCAGTTTATTGCCGGCCGAAATATGCATCGCCTCGGGCTGCCATACAATGAAAATTTTGTACCCCCCTTCGAACGCTTTGAGTGAGGCCTGCTGCACGATATCTCCGGCCTCGGCGCCAAAAATACCCGCCTGCTTATTTTCGCCCGGCGCAATCTCCTGTTGCCAGTCGGCCGGGGTCATGAAAGGGTTGGCAAGAAAGGCACGACGGAAGGCAACCATGTTCAGGCTACTCAAGACAACCCCCGACGATGGCTTCACCAGGGGGAAGGCAAAATGGAGGTCGGGATGAATCAGGCCCTCCACCTTTCGACAGTTATTGCATCGACCACAGGCATCGTGTTGCGAAGGCTCACTGCAGAGCAGCAGACGGGCATAGGCCAACGCCAACGGGAGCGCGCCCGAACCCTCAGGTCCGAAAAGGAGCCGGGCGTGGGGAACCCGCTTCTGAACAAACGAGTTCAGAAGGTGCTGTGTAACGGTTTCGGGAACCGCGATATCCTTGAAGAGCATAAAAGGCTTCGATGGTAGAATAGGCGCAAGTTACAAATATTCGGCCGCATTATGAGGGCAAAAGTCCCTCGTCGGCAAAACTGAAATAACTCTGTTCGCCAATAATAATGTGATCTATCAGTTGGAGGTTCAGAACGGTGGCCGCAGCGGCAATCTTGCGGGTCACCACTTTGTCTTCGGCGCTGGGCGAGAGTGCCCCGCTGGGGTGGTTATGAGCCACAATCATACCGCAGGCCGCACAGCTCAAAGCCTCGCGCAGGATGATGCGTACATCGACAACTGTTGAGGTGAGTCCTCCCTGGCTCACCTTGGCCATTCTAATAACTTTGTTCATGCGGTTCAGATAGGCCACATGCATCTCTTCGTGAGGCAGGCCCTGAAGGGTAGCCGAAAAAACCCGGAAGGCATCTTCGCTTTTCTGTATGGGCTGACGGGCCGGTAGTGGGGAGTCTTGCGAGCGCTTGCCCAGTTCGAAAGCGGCCAACAGTGTCACCGCTTTCACTCGCCCCATTCCAGGGAGCGTTTCCAATTCGCTGAGCGTGAGCCCGGGAAATCCGGCGAGCGATTGGTTTACCGTCTGCAGCAGGAAGCGGGCCAGATCAACGGCCGATTGCCCCGACGAACCGGTTCGCAGCAGGATGGCCAGTAGTTCGGAGTCGGAGAGCGCAGAGGCTCCTTTGTCGGCAAACTTTTCGCGGGGGCGATCGCACAGCGCCCAGTTTTTTATTGATTTACGGATTTGCATAAGAGTATTGTATTTGGGTAGGTTAGAGTCAAAAAAAAGGGATACCGCCCGGAAAGAGGATTGATCGCACCGTATGGCTTAAAAAAAGGAATAGACGGCTCTGTTCAAACAGGGAGGGGTCGGCAAAATGGTGCTGTTGGTTAAAATATTCGACCCCCATGCAGAGGAGCCCCAAAATAAAGGCAGCCTGAACAAGCGAAAAGAAGATACCCAGGCCACGGTTGAGAAATCCGACGGGGGTGAGATCGGCCAGTTGGGTAACCACTTTCCCTGCAATCACCATGAGCAGGAAAAAAAAGAGCACCACAGCAATGATGGCCCACAATCCGGCCCACTGGGGTGACGCACCCAGTTTCAGTAACCACGACTCGGCGGGACTCTTCCAGATGTGGGCTAAAAAGAGACCGCCCAAGATGCCTGCCAGCGAAAAGAGCTGCTGAATCAGACCACTGCGATAGCCGTGAAAGGCCGCCAACAGCAGAAACAGCCACAGCGCAAGATCGATTCCGGAGCATTGATACTCCGGTCCGAAAAAGGGAAATTTGAAGGCTTCGAAGGGCATGATAATGAGGTAGCGGGCTATTTAAACACACAAATATCTCTATTTTTTTTACTTGTAGGCATGCCTCAAAAAAAAATGACAAGAGGGGCTCTCGAAGAGGGGGCTGATGCCCCAGACGATTTCGCGTGGTTTGGCATGATTTGTGAAGTGCTAATCATAAAAAAACTTAATTTTGCATCGCGATTAATGAATGTATCCTTTTGATAGAGCTATGGGAGAGAGTGTAGAAAAGAGAAGCAAAGGCCTGACCATTGTACTTGTTTTGTTGCTGCTGGGGCTGACCGCCGCCATTGTGGTGTTATTCAACAAATTGAACGATACAAAAGAAGAGGCTGCCGATGTGAAGGAGCTACTCGAAACGCAACGGGAGGCGCTAGAACAGGATTTGTCGGCACTTCAGTTGCAGTTTGGCTCACTGAAAACCGACAACGACAGTATTAAAGTACTCGCCAACGAACAGCAGGAGAAGATTGAAAAGTTGCTGCAAGTAAACGCAACCAATATTCAGAAGATTAAATTGTATCAAAAGGAGCTTTCCACGCTGCGCGAGGTGCTCAAAACCTATATCGCGCAGGTCGACTCGCTTAATCAAAAAAATAAGGTGTTGGTGCAGGAGAACCGCGAGGTAAAAAGCCAGCTCGAGGTGGCCCGCTCCGAGAGCATTCGACTAAACGAAGAGAAGCAAGATCTGAACATAAAAGTGCAACAGGCATCGCTACTCTCTATCTCTGAAATTGTGGCTTCTGCTGTTAACGACAGAGGCCGCGAAATCGACAGAGTGGGACGAGTCGAGATGTTGAAAGCCTGCTTTGATATCCGAAAAAATAACATTGTGGCGGCCGGAGAAAAGGCCTTTTACGCCCGGTTTAAAGATCCCGACGGCAATCTGCTGCCTCATCCCGATGGCGTAACTTTTCCCTTCCAGGGGCAGAACGTGGGCTGCTCGGCAGTGCGTATTATCGATTACGAAAACGAAGACATTCCGGTTTGTATCTTCTGGTATTGCGGCGAGAAGGGGCTCACTACCGAGGGAAAATACACAATCGACATCTTTGTTGAAGGAAATCTGGTTGGTAGCGGATCGTTTATCCTTAAGAAATAACATTACAAAGCGGAGCTTCTAAACGCCCGACTCTGCCATACTCTTGTTACCCGGCGTCGCTGCAGATGGTTGCCTAAACCGCACCAAGCAGAGGCGCCGGGTAACTTTTTATCTAGTAGCCTTCAAAGTGTTGAGAAGTAGCGACACTATGGTCATCGGACCTACGCCACCGGGAACCGGAGTGATGTAACTGCACTTGGGCGCCACCTCATCGAACAGCACATCGCCTTTGAGCCGGAACCCCGATGCGGTATCGGGGCTGGCTACCCGAGTGGTGCCAACGTCAATCACAACCGCACCCTCCTTCACCATATCGGCAGTTACAAAACCGGGAATGCCAATGGCCGCAATAAGAATATCGGCCTGACGGGTAATCGCAGGCAGATTTTGGGTACGGCTATGGCAAACGGTGACGGTACAATCGCCGGGATAGGCCTTCTGAACCATAAGTCCAGCCAAGGGCTTTCCTACAATATTGCTTCGGCCAATCACTACGCAGTGTTTACCCGAAGTGGCAATGTGGTAGCGTGAAAGCAACTCGAGAATGCCTGCAGGGGTGGCAGAAACAAAGGCCGGAAGGCCAATGGAGGTGCGCCCCACGTTAATAGGATGAAACCCGTCGACATCTTTTGCAGGGTCAATGGCCTCAATCACCTTCTGCTCCGAAATCTGTTTGGGCAGAGGAAGCTGTACAATAAAACCATCGATGTCGGGATTTCGGTTCAACGCGTCGACCCGATTCAGGAGCTCCTCCTCGGTAACCTCGGCTTCGAAACGAATGAGGCTCGACTCGAATCCGACCTCGGCACACGCTTTTACCTTGTGAGCAACGTAGGTTTCGCTTCCCCCGTCGTGTCCTACCAGGATTGCAGCCAGGTGGGGACGCTTTAAGCCCGATTCGCAACGTTTCTTCACCTCAAGAGCAATCTCGCTCTTGATCTGCGATGCAATCTTTTTGCCATCTATCAATTCCATATGGGTGTCTGATTAATCTGCCAATGTGCTCTCTCTTAGGCCTATGATACTCAATACTATGCCGTGTTGCTCTATCTTTTGCGGGGAGCCGAAGCCATCATGCGTGAGAGTTTCTGGGGCCCGCCTCCCGTCATCATCTTCATAAGGCGGCGGGTCTCGTCGAACTGTTTAATGAGTCGGTTTACATCCTGAATGGTGGTTCCGCTACCCAGCGAGATTCTTTTGCGACGGTTTCCGTTAATGATAAGGGGATTCTCACGCTCGACCGGGGTCATGGAGTGGATAATGGCTTCGATGCTTTTGAAGGCATCGTCGTCGAAATCGAGATCGCGGATGGCCTTTCCCACCCCTGGAATCATGCTGGCAAGATCTTTCAGGTTGCCCATCTTTTTGATCTGCTGAATCTGTCCCAGAAAATCATTAAAATCGAACTGGTTTTTGGCAATCTTTTTCTGCAGCCTGCGGGCCTCTTCGGCATCGTACTGCTCCTGCGCCTTTTCGACCAGCGATACAATGTCGCCCATGCCCAGGATCCGGTCGGCCATACGGTTGGGGTGAAACACGTCGAGGGCCTCCATCTTCTCGCCTGTGCTCACAAACTTGATGGGTTTGTTCACTACCGACATCACCGAAAGGGCGGCTCCACCGCGGGTATCTCCATCGAGTTTGGTGAGCACAACCCCGTCGAAATCGAGCCGTTCGTTAAACTCGCGGGCGGTATTCACCGCATCCTGTCCCGTCATGGAGTCAACCACGAAGAGGATCTCGGAGGGTTTCACTGCCGTTTTGATGGCAGCAATTTCGTTCATCATCTGCTGGTCGATGGCCAGACGGCCGGCGGTATCAATGAGCACGGTGTTAAATCCGTGCTGCCGCGCATAGACAATGGCCGATTGGGCAATCTGCACAGGATTCCGATTGGCCTCTTCGGTATAAATCTGCACGCCAATCTGCTCTGCCAACACCTTCAGCTGCTCGATGGCCGCCGGACGATATACATCGCAGGCCACCAAAAGGGGTTTCTTTCCGCGCCGGCTCTTGAGGTGGTGGGCCAGCTTGCCCGAGAAGGTGGTCTTACCCGAACCCTGAAGCCCAGCCATGAGAATGACCGAAGGGTCCTCTTTCAGGTTGAGATCGTGCGCAACGCCCCCCATCAGTTGGGTAAGTTCGTCGTGAACAATCTTGACCATCAACTCGCCCGGTTTCAAGGCCGTAAGTACGTTCATACCCAAAGCCTTCTGCTTTACCGAATCGGTAAAAGACTTGGCAATCCGGTAATTGACATCGGCATCGAGCAGTGCCTTTCGCACGTCTTTGAGTGTTTCGGCCACATTAATTTCGGTAATGGTGCCCTGCCCTTTTAGCAGTTTAAACGCTCGGTCGAGCCTGTCGGATAAATTGTCGAACATATTGCTATAGATATTATAATATAGATAACCAGCAGTGAGTTACATACGCTCGGGCAACTCTATGCCCAAGAGCGACATCCCCGAGAAGATAGCCTCGGCTACCCGCGCCGAAAGCGAAATCCGGAAGCCCCTCACCTGCGCATCTTCTTCCTGGATAATGCGATGATCGTGATAAAATTGATTATACTCTTTGGTCAAGTCGTACACATAATTGGCAATGAGCGCAGGGTTGTAGGTTTCGCCGGCGTTGGCTACAACCAACGCGTAGCGGTACAGCAGCCGTATCAGGCTGCGCTCTTTTTCATCGTAGCCGGTATAGGCCTCTCCGGCCGCGAAGGGATAGAGCGACAGTGTTTCGGCCTTGCGGAGCACCGACCGGATCCGAGTATAGGTATATTGTATAAAGGGTCCAGTATTCCCGTTGAAATCGATCGACTCTCGGGGGTCGAAGGTCATATTTTTCTTGGGATCGACCTTCAGAATGAAGTACTTCAGCGCACCAAGCCCCACGCGACGAATCATCTCATCCTTCTCGGTTTCGGAAAGGCCATCGAGTTTACCCAACTCTTCCGACATGGCCCGGGCGGTATCGCGCATCTCATCCATCAGATCGTCGGCATCGACCACTGTTCCCTCGCGCGATTTCATCTTCCCGTCGGGAAGCTCAACCATGCCGTACGACATATGATAGATGGCCGAAGCCCAGCCATAGCCCAATTTCTTGAGCACCATAGCAAGCACTTGGAAGTGATAGTTTTGCTCGTTGCCTACCACATAAATATGATCGTCAATGGGATATTCGTCGAATCGCTGACAGGCAGTGCCAATATCCTGGGTCATATAGACCGAGGTACCGTCGCTCCGGAGCAGGAGTTTTTCGTCGAGTCCGTCGGCTGTAAGATCGGCCCACACGGAACCATCGTCTTTCTGTAACAACACGCCTTTGCGAAGCCCCTCCATCACAATCGCCTTTCCAAGTAGGTAGGTCTGCGATTCGTAATAGGTTTTGTCGAATGTGATGCCCAACTTTTTGTAGGTAGAACTGAACCCTTCATAGACCCACCCGTTCATGGTAGTCCAGAGGTCTATTACCTCCTCATCGCGCGACTCCCACAACCGAAGCATCTGTTGTGCCTCATGCATCAGGGGTGCTTTCTTTGCTGCCTCTTCGGCCGAAACCCCCGAAGCCACAAGAGCGGAAATCTCCTTTTTGAGTTCTACATCGAACTTCACGTAGTAGTTGCCCACCAGATGATCGCCCTTTTTACCCGAACCGACCGGGGTTTCGTTGTTGCCCCACCGCTGCCAGGCAAGCATCGACTTGCAAATATGAATACCCCTGTCGTTCACCAAGTTTACCTTAATAACCTTGTGTCCGCAGGCCTTCAGAATGTTGGCCATGGAGGCCCCCAAAAGGTTGTTCCTGATGTGGCCCAGGTGTAACGGCTTGTTGGTGTTGGGCGAAGAGTATTCGATCATAATGGAACGCGGCGATTCGGAGGGCGAAACCACCTCGCTGTTGTATTGGTTTTCGTAAAGGAACGAGTACCAGTAGGCGGCCGAAAGCGAGAGGTTTAAAAAACCTTTCACCACATTGAAGCCCGAAAGTTGAGCTGATTTTTGACACAAAGCTTCGCCAATTTCGCGGGCGGTCTGCTCGGGTCCTTTACGCGAAAGTTTTACCAGAGGAAAAACCACAAAAGTAAAATCGCCATCAAACTCCCTGCGGGTCTCCTGTACCCCAAAAGAAGAGAGGGGGAGGTCGGCCCCATAGAGCCTATGCACAACATCCTTAAGACCAGACGCTAAAAACAACTCAATATTCATGTCTACCTGCTGTATGCAAAACGGTTACCTTCCGCAAGAGCTATTTCAAAACCGAAGGCTCCTCGCGCGGAAGCGCAAAAATAGAGAAATGGCAAACCTACTCCAATTTTGTATAATACAAAAACCGTTTTTAACGGCTAGTGGTAAAAAAAAAGGAGTGGCATCTCCCGATGGCACTCCTTTGAAACACAGAAACTAACTACTACTAACTACTACTAACCTATATTCTTACAACCTATGAAGTCGTTTTTTCTATCTCATCTATGCAAACTAACAAAACAACTATCATGCCAAACTTCGCAAAAAATGTCGTGGCAAGCTGTTTTTTGATGTTTTATTTCGATTTTTCGTCAGGGTTCTCATCGGACAGTTATAAACAACCCCGACCGATTTATCGGAGGGAGTAATCACCTTTGGGCAAAAAATTGTATCATTGCGCCGACAAATAACCCATCAAAAAGTGGATCTTTTTCAAAGAGCTTCCGAAGCCTGGTTGTGTCTTTCGTTATTAGGCCTATCGTGGCTCGTACAATTATCATACCACCTTATTGTATATTCAAGGGTGGCGTTTGGCGGGAAAAAAAATGCGGCGCTCACCATTGAGATGCCTTTCCCTGTTTCGGTAGTACTGGTGGCGCGAAACGCAGAGGATTATCTGGCAAAGAACCTGCCCCCTTTTCTGGAACAGGAGTTTCCGGTGCCTTACGAGGTGGTTGTGGTAAACGACTGCTCTACCGACGCCACGGAGGAGATTCTGCGGGCGCTGTCGAATCGCTATCCCCACCTGAAGGTAACCTTCATCCGGAAAGACGAAAAGTTTACCACTAATAAGAAGTTAGCCATCACTGTGGGGATCAAGGCGGCCTCGCACGATTGGGTTCTATTCTCTGAGCTCGATTGTGCACCGGTAGGTACCGGGTGGCTGGCCTCTATGCAAACCTATTTTACCCCCCGAAACGAGATTGTGTTGGGGGTACAGTCGTTTGCCGCCGAACCCGGCTTCATGAACAAGCAGTTGCGATACGCCCATCTGATGTGGTCGCTTAACTATTTGGGCATGGCCTTGGCGCAACATCCTTATATGGGGATTTCACGAAATCTGGCCTATAGAAAAAATCTGTTTTTTGAACAGAAGGGATTTGCGGGGGATGTTCTGTCGGAATATGGCGAGGACGACCTCTTTATTCAGAAGGCAGCCCTGAACAATAATGCCTATGTGAATATTGCACCCGAAGCCAAGGTGGTGTGCCCCATTCCCTCGCACAGACACATCCGAAAATCGTTTCATCACAAATATCTGTTGTCGGCACGCAAGTATCGGCTCCCTTTTAAGCTTTTTCTGGTTGGCGAGCCGATAAGCCGTCTTCTGTTTTGGATTATGGTTGTGGTTACAGCACTCATGGGACCGCTCTGGCCGATAGCAGTGGCGCTCCCGGTGATTCGGTGGGCAGTGCAGGCCGTAGTGCTCTTCCGGGCCTGCAAACAGTTGCAGGAGCCGGGCATCTGGCCTCTGGGATGGCTATTCGACCTTGTAGGCACCTTCGCAGATCTGCAGCGCAATCTGTCGAGCTTTCTCCCCGCCAAACGCTAACCGCCAACGCAATGGAACCCATTCTTACCTATTTTCCCGAACTCACCCCTTTGCAGCGTTCGCGTTTCGCAGCGCTTAAACCGTTGTACGAGGAGTGGAACAGCAAAATCAATGTAGTGTCGCGAAAGGACATCGAGTGCCTCTACCTTCACCACGTGCTCCATTCTCTGGCGCTGTGCAAGGTGCTGCCCGTGTTTCCGGACACTCGGATTCTCGACTTGGGCACAGGCGGCGGTTTTCCCGGGATTCCCCTGGCCATCTTCTATCCGCAGGCTCAATTTCTGCTGGTCGACTCCATCGGAAAGAAACTGAAAGTGGCCGAGGCAGTGGCCTCATCGATCGGGCTGCAAAATGTGGCCTTTGCCCACAGTCGGGTCGAGCAGGTGGAGGGCACGTTTCACTTTGTTGTGAGCCGGGCGGTGGCCAAATTACCCGAGATGGCCGAATGGGTAAAGGGGAAGTTCGAAAAAAAGAGTGCAGGAAGGGTTCGAAACGGCATATTTTGCCTGAAAGGAGGCCTCCTGGAGGAAGAACTTGCCCCCTTTTCGGGAAGAGTTACCGAGTTGGCCATCTCCGACTATTTTTCGGAACCCTATTTTGCCGAAAAGAAGATTTTGTACCTTCCGATGAGCTAATTTGAGCTCTACCCCGAAAAAAGGGGGACACCATTTTGAAAACATCGAAAAAGGTATACCTTTGCAGTCCCAAAAAAGTAAAATTTCACTCCGTGAGGAGTTTTGTAACGTATAACAACCTATTCTAATGAAAAGGACATTTCAACCCTCGATTAAGAAAAGAAAGAACAAACACGGTTTTCGTGAAAGAATGTCAACCCCTAACGGCCGTAAGGTTTTGGCCGCACGCAGGGCAAGGGGCAGGAAGAAGTTAACCGTTTCGGACGAGTCCGCCTGCAGGTAGACTCTTTAGACCGGTTCTCCATAAAAAGTAAGGAATCTTTCAAAGGGTTCTTTACTTTTTTGTTTCCATACCTTATCTCTCTACCCGATGTTGCATCCTTTCTACATTAACCCCACAAACGCTTCCCTTCCGGGGCTCTCCGATATGGCAGAGCCATGGCGGGGGCTGGCCCAAAAGGTGGTGGCAGGGCAACGAATTTCGGACGAGGAGGCTCTCCTGCTGCTCAACGAGGCCGAGCTGCCCTTTCTGGGGATGCTGGCCAATCGGGTAAGGGAACGTTTAAATGGGAACTTGGCCTGTTTTAACCGCAACTTTCATATTGAACCCACCAACATTTGCCGATATCACTGCCGTTTTTGCTCCTATCGCCGCACCGCGGGTGCGCCCGACAGCTGGGATTACTCGCTTTCGGAGATGCTCGACACGGTACAGGCAAAGGTGGCCGAAGGTGCTACCGAGGTGCATGTGGTGGGGGCGGTCTATCCCGGAAGGGGGTTGAAATCGGCCATCGAATTGATAGGCGCGATTCGGGCAGTTGCCCCGTTGCTCCATATTAAGGCCTACAGCGCAGTCGAATTAGATTATATGTTCTCGGCCGACGGGGTAGAACCCACCGAGGGATTGCGCCGCCTGAAAGAGGCAGGCCTCAATTCGTTGCCGGGCGGTGGTGCCGAGATTTTCGACAGCGAGATTCGCAGCGCCATCTGCCCCGAAAAAACCGACAGCCAAACTTGGCTCAACCTGCATGAAGCAGCCCATCGGCTTGGCATTCCCTCGAATGCTACCATGCTTTACGGTCATATTGAGTCGGGGTCGCACAGAATCGATCATATGGCCAGGCTGCGCGATTTGCAAGATCGAACCGGTGGCTTTAACTGTTTTATCCCACTGAAATTCCGCGAACAGAACAATGAACTGGGGCTTTCGGTTCAGGAGCTAGGACTAGCCGATGATCTGCGGATGTACGCGGTTGCCCGTGTTTACCTCGACAATTTCAGGCATCTCAAGGCCTACTGGCCCATGTTGGGCAAGGAGGGGGCCATGGTGGCGCTCTCATACGGAGTCGACGATCTCGACGGCACCATAGACGACACCACCCGCATCTACTCGATGGCAGGGGCCGAGGAGCAAAACCCTGCCATGAACTCACAGCAGATGGCCCACCTGATAAGAGGCGCACAGCGTACCCCCGTTGAACGCGACAGCCTCTACAACATAATCGGCGAATTCTGATGCCGCCAACCGGTAAGGGTTTGCGGTTGTGCCCATTTTCGTGTAAGTTTGCACGCATTAATGATTCTGTTCCATGCGTTTTCTAAAACATTTGGGCGTCATAGCTCTCCTCAGCCTGCTGCTGATTTTGGGGGTATTTTACCTGTTGGCAAAATATACGCGGCACAGTGAAACCATTTTGGTTCCCAGTCTGCAGGGACTCACACTCCCCGAAATTGAAGAGGTGCTCCACCGGGAGGAGCTAACCTTTGCCATTAACGATTCGGTGTACAACACCACCCAAAAACCGGGTTCGGCCATATCGCAAAACCCTTCGGCCGGCAGTATGGTAAAAAAGGGCAGGACCATCTTTCTGATTATGAATGCTTCGGAGGCCGAGATGGTGAATGTTCCCCGCGTGGTGGGAATCTCGCTCCGTCAGGCCGACCGTATGCTGACGGGGACCGGACTCCGGGTGGGACGCCTCACCTATGTTCCCGACATTGCGCGCAACAATGTGCTGGCCATCTCTTCGGGGGGCAAAAGCATTACCCCCGGCACCCCCATTGCCAAGGGCTCGGTGGTTGACCTCACCTTGGGTCGGGGCGAAGGACAAAACGCTACCGCTGTCCCTTCACTTTATGGGAAAAGCTACCGCGAGGCGCTCGATTTGTTACAGCAGGCGCAGCTAAACAGAGGTACGCTCCAATTCGACAACTCGGTAAAGAGTGGCGAAGACTCTCTGAAGGCGGTTGTTTTTAAACAGTTGCCCGAACCCTCTCTTCTTGAAAACATCACGCCGGGCGAGAGTGTCTCGATTTGGCTCACAGCTAATCCTTCGCTCATCAAAAATATCGGTTCCGAAAGTGTGGATGACATTGCAGAACCGACAGATCTTTAAAGTATGAACATCGGGGTACTTCTGATAGGTATGGGTTTTGCACTGCTCCCGGCCGCGATGCAGGAGGCCGTTGCACAGGAGGCTCTTACTCAGTATTCGGCTCCGCAAAATACGGGTGTGCATGAACGGCTATCCTCACTCGATTTCAATCCTGCCCTGCGGGCGATGCGTTTTGGGGCTGCATCCAGAGAGTGGGCTGCAACGCAGCAGCTCCGCAACAGTGAACCGATGCTCGAACTCCCCTTTTTCGAAGATTTTTCTGCCCCGTCAACCGCTTCGGCGGTCCCCGAAGGCTATCCTTCGGCCGAACGATGGGCCAACCGACAGGTGTGGGTTAACAACAGCTGGTCTGTTTCGCCTCCCACCGTGGGAGTAGCCACCTTCGACGCGCTCAACGAAGCGGGGCAGCTCCACCCCTCGGCACCGACCGCTTCGTGGGGAGCCGACACCCTTACCTCGCATCCGATAAACCTGGAGTATCCCGGGCAAACCGATATCTGGTTCAGTTTTTGGTATCAGCCCGAGGGGCTGGGCAACGCACCCGAAAAAAACGACAGCCTCTTGGTCGATTTTTTTAACCCGATAACCCTCCGCTGGGAAAATGTGTGGCAGGCCCCCGGCGATACGCTGCACCCTTTCAGGCAGGTGATGATTCCCGTAAACCGCCCCGACTATCTGCAAAAGGGGTTCCGTTTCCGGTTCCGCAACAGGGTAAGCCTTATATCCGACTATTATAACCGGGGTCTCAGGGGAAATGGCGACCACTGGCACGTGGATTATATCCGCCTCGACAAACTCAGGAGTGCCGCCGACAGCACATTCCGTGATGTGGGAGTGGTTTCGGGTCCGGGAACTCTCTTAAGCCATTACGAAGAGGTACCCTACACCCATTTTCAAGTGGCCTTCCTCTCCGAGTCGAATAGCGAACTCTCCTTCTCGTACCGGAATCTTTGGCACACCACCCTGCTTACCGGCCGCCGTTTCAGCATAACCGATATGTGGGATCCGCAACAGCGAAGCACTTTCTATTGGGGAGGCAACGCCAACACGCTGCCGACCATCGAAACCCGATTTTCGGGACCTATCGATACCCCCTTTGTTCAGGATGCAGCCGATTCGGTTCACTATCGCATCAAAGCTTGGGTTGAGACCTTCGGGGGCGACCCCAAAGGAAACGATACGCTGGTGAGCTCTCAGACCTTCGGCCGGCGCTTTGCGCGCGACGATGGTTCGGCCGAGGCGGGATATGGCATTGAGGAGAGTGCGGGTAGTGTAGCGCTCTCTTTCAGAGCGTTTGTGCCCGATTCGCTCGATGCGGTGGAGCTCTGGCTCAATGCTACCGCGAGTAGCAGCGCCTCGCCGGCGCCTTTCAGGCTTGCGATTTGGGCCGACAATAACGGCAAACCGGGAGCGCTGCTCTATGAGTCGACCTCCGAGATCAGCGTAGTGCCCGAAAGCCGATTCCACACCTTTGCCCTCGAGAAAACAGTCAAAGTGAACGGCACATTTTACGTGGGATGGACACAGGATCACACCGACTATCTGAATGTGGGTTTCGACCGAAACCGACCCCGCCCGGGGGCTCTCTTTTACCGGATAGGGGGGGGCGGATGGTTGCCATCAGCCTTAACCGGGCAGGGGGTTGCCATGATTCGTCCACTGGCAAAACGAAGCCTTACGATTCCGGAAATTCCCGCTGAAAATGTTCAAAACGAAGTCTTTGTTTCGCCAAATCCTGCCCGAACGTCTCTACATCTCACCTCTCCGGGGCCCGGCGTGACCCTCGAGCAGATACAACTCCTTGACCCTTCGGGGCGAGTAATTCTTACACAGAGGGGCGATGCACTGTTGCTTGAACTACCCCTGCTGCCCAACGGCCCCTATTTATTGAGAATCCGCACCTCGAACGGTAAAACTGCGGTAAAACGGTTATTGATTGCTCACCCATGACAGAAGAGGAACTTTTACAAGATGTACCGGCCGAAAACGCCGAGATGTACGAACACCACCGCATTACGGTGGATAAGGGGCAGTCGCCGGTAAGAATCGACAAGTTTCTGACCCACCGCCTTGAGCACGTTTCGCGGAATAAGATTCAGAGTTCAGCCGACGCGGGGTGCATTCTGGTAAATGGTAAGGCCGTAAAATCGAGCTATAAGATTAAACCATTAGACGAGATTTCGGTGGTGATGGCCACCCCGCCCCGCGATACCGAAATTGTACCCGAAGATATCCCACTCAATATTGTGTACGAGGATGACTCTCTGCTGGTTGTGAATAAGCCGGCAGGCATGGTGGTGCATCCCGGCTTTAACAACTACACAGGCACGCTGGTTCATGCGCTTGCCTGGCATCTGAAGGATCTGCCTCTGTTTAGCTCTGGCGAATTGCGGCCGGGACTGGTGCACCGAATCGACAAGGATACCTCCGGACTGCTTGTGGTGGCTAAGACCGAGTTTGCTATGGCGCATCTGGCCAAACAGTTTTTTGACCACAGCACCAACCGCGAATACCATGCATTGGTGTGGGGCGAAATGGAAGAAAAGGAGGGAACCTTTGTGAGCAATATTGGACGAAACCCACACAATCGGCTGCAGATGTGGATCTTTTCCGATGAGAGCGAGGGGAAACCGGCCGTTACGCACTATAAGGTGCTTGAGAGTTTTGGTTATGTGTCGTTGGTTGCGTGCAGGCTCGAAACCGGCCGGACGCATCAGATCAGGGCCCATTTCCGACACTCGGGACATCCTCTCTTCTCCGACGAGTTGTATGGAGGCAAGGAGATTTTGCGCGGAACCACCTTTACCAAGTACAAACAGTTTGTACAAAATTGCTTTAAAATGCTGCCGCGTCAGGCGCTGCACGCCCGGTTGCTTGGCTTTACCCATCCGGTAACAGGAAAACGGATGCTGTTTGAGGTCGAAATGGCCTCCGATATGGCTCGCGTGGTTGAAAAATGGCGAAACTACATTGTGGGTCGCGAGGAATTTTCGTTGCACGCAACCCCCGAAGATCATACTCTTTCTGAATGAAAACGATTGCTTTAGTGGCCGGCGGCAACTCTGCCGAGGCCGAGGTTTCACTGCGGAGCGCTGCCTTTGTGATGTCGCAATTCGATACAACCCGCTATCTGGTCTATCTGGTTACAGTAAAGGGAACCGAATGGGCAGTACAACTCGATGGAGCCGCTTATCCCATCGATAAGAACGATTTTTCGGCCACCCTCAATGGCCAAAAGCTGCGGTTCAACGCGGTCTACATTCTGATTCACGGCACGCCGGGCGAGGACGGAAAGCTGCAGGCCTTTTTTGAGTTGTTGCACATTCCATACACCGGCTGCGGCCTGCTCACCTCGGCACTCACCTTTAACAAGTATAGCTGCAAATCGTACCTCGAGAAGTTTGGTGTCCCCATGGCCAAAGGGATTCTAATTCGCAAGGGCGAGCGTGTAAACGCCCCGGAGGTTGTGAGGGAGGTGGGACTACCCTGCTTTATAAAACCGAATAACGGCGGATCTAGTTTCGGCGTTTCGAAAATCAAGTCGGAAGCCGAACTGCTCCCGGCACTCGAAAAGGCATTTGCACACGACAGTGAGATTATTGTGGAATCGTTTCTGCAGGGCACCGAAATTACCTGTGGGTTGCTGCGCAAGGAGGGCAAATTGCGGGTTCTGCCCATTACAGAGGTGGTACCCGAAACCGAATTCTTCGATTACGAGGCCAAGTATCTGGGAAAATCGCGCGAGATTACGCCGGCCCGCATCACTCGCGAGGTATGGGAGGCATGTGAGGCACTCTCCTGCACCATTTATAATGCGTTGAATTGCCGTGGAATTGTTCGGATCGACTATATGATCTGTAACGAGCAGCTCTATTTTCTAGAGGTGAATACCATTCCCGGAATGACGCAACAGAGTTTTGTGCCTCAGCAAATTGCGGCAGCCGAATGGAATGTACGCGACTTTCTTACCACCCTTCTGGAGGAGGCGCTCACCGACCCCACCCGCTAAGAACTACATCTGCACGCTGAAAAGCGCTTGGTATTCGCCACACCGACTAGCCTGCCTCTGAGTCGAGTGCCATCTCGGCAGCCCATTTGTCGATAATGCCGAAGGCGAGTTGTTCGAGCCGCTCACCCTCTGAGTAGTTGGCAGGCGCTGTGAATTGCACCCTTTTGTGATGTAACAGGGGCACCGCTTTTTCGCTGCCGCCGGGGCGGTATACCGCGATGGCATAGCCTCCCTGATCTTTTACCAGTTTCATACAGGGCACATCGGTCGATCCGTCGCCGAAATAGGTCATATACCTGAAGGAGATTCGACGGTCGGCAAGGGCCATATAGGCGTTAATGCCGTCTGCATCCCACTCGTTGAGTTCGCCTTTGTTAATTCGAAACAGAAACTGGGTTTTGGTGGTGTAGTTTACAGCCAGAGCCGGCCAGAAGGCCACCCCGTTGGTGTCGTACATGAAGCCCGATGCATAGATCTTCTTAAAATGGCCACAAATGGGGCTCCCTTCTAACATTTCGCGCAAACCCGAAGAGATGATGTAGTGCTCGAGCACCACCCCTTTTTGTTCTGCGTAGCGGTTTACCCGATGAAACCAATCGAGTACCCCCGGAAAGAGTTCGATGCGGGCACCGCACTGCCGGAACGACTCGCGGCTGATGCACATCTCTTTGTGCGTGGCCTCACGAAGCATTTCGTACATATACGACAGGATGTTGTCGCCCTGTTGCGTGCGTGCCCTCTGTTCGCAACGCGCCCAGAAATCGTTGGGGTTGAGACCCAGTTGTTGCATAAAGGCATACTCCTGCATGTTTCCGGGCGAGAGGGTACCGTCGAAATCGTAGATGAAGGCGGCCAGGGGTTCGGTTTTCATGGTTTGTTGAGTTGTTTAACAAAATCCTTCGGCGTGGTACGAAACTGCTGAAAGAAAGATTTCGCAAAGTACGAAGGGCTGTTAAACCCTACAAGCAGGGCCACCTCATTAATTCGGTACCTTTTTTCGGAGAGGAGCCTGGCAGCCCTCTTGAGCCGTACAATTCGGATGAGATCGTTAGGGGTAAAGCCGGTCATCTGCTTGATTTTGGCAAACAGACCCGAACGGCTCACGCAGAGTGCCTCAGCCATCTGATCGATCGAAAAGCCGGCATCGGCGATGTGCGCTTCAATCAGGGCGTCGACCTTTGTCAGGAACTCGTTGTCGGCAGGGTGTGCGCCTACGCCCGAGAGGCGGGTGAGGGGCATTTCGGCAAACCGTTTCCTGAGGAGCCGCCTCGACTCAATGAGGTTCCATACCTGGGCCCGCAGGAAGACCGGCGAAAAGGGCTTCTCAACATAGGCATCGGCTCCGGTTTGGAGCCCCTCGATTTTTGAGGCGACATCGGTTTTGGCGGTGAGAGCAATCACCGGAATGTGGCACCATAGAAGGTTGCCTTTGATTTCACGGCAGAGGGCAATCCCGTCGATTCCGGGCATCATGATATCGGTAATCACCAGGTCGGGGAGCCGCTTTCCGAGTACCGACAGCGCCTCGCCTCCGTCGGCGGCGGTGAGAACCGCAAACTCCGATTCGAAGTTTGCGGCAAGGAAGTTGCGCATTTCAACATCGTCTTCTACAATGAGAAGCGTCATCTCTGAATCGGGCTGAGAGTCGGGTGGAGATGCTTTGTTACTGCCGTTTTCGGGTTCGACCTTCTGCTCAGACTCCTGCGAAAGCGATTCCGAAAGGGGAAGAGTTACCACAAAAGTGGCACCCGGACTGTTGTTTTCTATGGCCAGTTCTCCCTTGTGGGCCTCTACCAGGAGCTTCACGAGCGACAGTCCGATGCCTACCCCGGAATGGTCGCTACCGGCCACTTGGTAAAAGGGCTTCAAGACATTCTCCTTTTCGGCATCGGGAATTCCCTTCCCATTATCCGACACGCTGATGGCAAGCCGTGAAGGCCGTGCCGTTAGCATGCACTCCACCCGAATCTCTCCGGCAGTATACTTAATAGCGTTGCCAATCAGGTTGCCCACAATTTTTTCGAGGGCATCGGCATCAGCAATAAGAGAAGGTAGCGATTCGGGAATGCGACACTCCAAACGAATTTTTCGCAAGGTAAAGAGCGGCTCAAACCTGTCGCACACCGACTGAATGAGCGGACCCGGTTGTACGGGAGCGAAATGCATCTGGAAACGACCGCTGTCGGCCTTTTGAAAGTCGAGCCACTGTTTGGCAAGAGAGAGCAGATGGCGGCTATTGCGTTCGACCGTTTGCAGCGCCTCTTCGATATGGGCAGGCACACCTGTGCGGTGGCTCCGAATCTTTTCGACAGGAGCCAGAATCAGGGTGAGCGGCGTTCTGATTTCATGGGCTATATGGGTAAAAAACTGCATGCGGGTTTGATGTAGTTCGTCTTCACGTGCCTGAAACAGTTCGTCGGCTCTGCGCTGTTGGCGGGTGACCCATCGATTGTGAAAGTAGTAGAGCAGAAAGAGCAGCAGTCCCAGTCCGCCTACCCAGTAAAATAGAAGAAATCCGGGCGAAAGCCAGAAGGGGGGAAGGATGGTAACCAGGAGTGTCCGTTCGGAGCGATTCCAAACCTCGTCGCTGTTAGAGCCTTTTATGCGCAGGGTGTAGGTGCCGGGCGACAAATTGGTGTAGGTGGCTTTACGCAGGTTAACCCCGTAGTTCCACTCTTTGTCGAACCCTTCGAGCTTGTAGGCGTAAAGGTTCCGCTGAGGCGTAACGTAACTGAGGGCCACAAATTCTACACTGAATACATTTTGGTGGTGGACCAGAGTAATCTCTTGCAGCCACACCGGTGAGGTTTGCAAAATGCCCCCGGGTACAAGAGGCAACTCTCTATTAAAGAGCTGGATTTGGGTGATGGCAAGGGGAGCTTCGTATCGGTTGTCGACAATCTGCTCGGGATGAAAGGCGTTAAACCCATCCGCGGTGCCGGCATAAATCTTTCCGTCGGAGCTCCGAAGAAGTGCTCCGGCTGTAAACTGGTCGCTCTGGAGGCCGTTGCTCTGGTAAAAAATCTTACTCTTGCCGGTTTCGGGATTATACCGCACCAAACCTCTCAGAGTGGTGAGCCAGAGGAGGCCTCGGTCGGGCACCACCCCGCAGATCACTTCGTGCGATGTGGGCACTGCAACCCGTATAAACTGATTCCTTTCGCTGTCGAACCGGCACAACCCCCCGTCGGTGGCAATCCACAACCTGTTTTGCGCGTCGAGGCACATGTCGTTGATCTGGTTGCCCGGCAGGGTGGTGGAATCGCGGGGCGAGGAGAGGTAATTGACCCACGATTCGCCTCTTTTGTCGTATACCCAGATTCCCCTTCCCTGAGTGGCAAACCACATGCGCGAAAGGTTGTCTTGCAATATCTTCATCACAGTGATGCCGGTCCACTTGTCGCGTTCGAAGGCGCCGGTTTGGGGGTTGAGGTGCGCGATACTGCTCATGGTGCCTGCCCATAAAACCCCCGTTTTGTCTTTATAGAGGCTATACACACTGTTCAGCTCGGAGAGGTTCGAACCGGAGGGTTGCCTGAAGGGTGTCAACCTCCCCGAAGGGGTGTCGAGCCGATAGAGTCCGTCGGTGTATGTCCCTACCCACAGGCTGTTTCCATCGAGGCAGAGGGCGTGAATATTGCCCTGCCAGGAGTCGTTCTGAGGAGAGAAATGGGCAAAACTTCCTGTTTGGGGCGAAAACTGGTGTAATCCGCCATCGTCGGTGCCCACCCAGATCTGCCCATTGGGTCCCTCGCAAAAGGAGCTCACCACATATCCTTTCATGGAGCCGGGTTCGGGCGAAGGGAAGTAGCGTTCAAAGACCCGGCTCCCGGGCGAAAGATAGTTGAGCCCTCCGTAAAAGGTACCCACCCACACTCCTCCTTCGCGATCCTTGAAGATGGGGTAAACAAACCGATTAGAAAGGCTCCGGTTATCGACGGGGTCGGGTGTGAGAAGCGTGTGCTCGCGCGATTCCACTTTGTAGTAGCTCAGACCGTAATCGGAACCGATGAGCAGTTCGCCCGAGGCATATTCGGCAATGGAATGGATGTGGGTAATAAGAGCCTCGCCATTTTGCGCTAAATGGCGGGTGAGTGCGCCACTGTTCCTGTCTAAAGCAATCAATCCGTGCGACCAGGTGGTTATCCAAAAGAGGCCGTTACTGTCTTCGAAGAGGTTGCAAATGGCAAACTCCGACAACCCGGCATATTGGGCGTTTGGTTTAAATGGTTCTAACTGGTTCGATCCGGGGGCACAAAAGAAGAGGGGGTCGCCGGATCGCTGAAAGGCAACCCAAATGAGACCGCGGCTGTCGGCTATCAGCGATGCCACCCGGCCGGTTCCAGGCTGAAGGCCCGACCGAAGAGCCACCTGCTCTATGCGCACCGAGTCGGGATCGACCCGGAATACCCCTTTTCCGTAGGTTCCAATCCACAATCGACGTTGGGTGTCTTCGGCTATGGCAACAACGGTGGCATCGATGGGTACCCCGCTGGCAGCAGTGGCGCCCACGCGCGCAAACTGCTCGAACCGGGGGTCAAACAGAAAGAGACCCTCCTCACCGCCCGCCCATAATCGACCCTGGCTGTCTTCGAACAGGGTAAGAATCAATTGATTTTCGGGCCGGAGCGTATCGCCCGAAAGGGTGCGAAATCGCTTAAACGAGTGACCGTCGAAACGGTTTAGACCGCCGTCGGTGGCAATCCAGATAAATCCGCTTTTGTCTTGCAACAGGGCTCGAACGCTGTTCGAAGCCAGTCCCTGCTCTACCCTGTAGTGTCTGAACGAAAAGGGGCCCGCCCAAAGCGAGGGCAGAAGTGCCACACAATAGACAAAAGTGGTCAGAAGGAGGGCGAAAATGCGACAAAACATCATAAAAAGGAGTTAATCATGCAATTTTAGGATTAATTCCGCGACATAGAATGGCAAAACGGTCGGAGTTGCCAAAAATTATAATCTAACCGACGTATGTTACACATAATTAGACTATCGTATCAGTGTAATGCAAATTGACACAGCAGTCGCGCGCAGAGAAAACGAAAAAGAGGTATTTGTTGAACTACACATTAAACTAATCGCCATTATTTACGAATTGTTTCGTTCGATCGCAGACTCGTGTTTTGGGTTGAGCCTGGCCGAAATCACGAGAATATTTCCTCCTATTTAATGGACGCAGAAAGAAAACTAATTAGAATTATGACTATCAATCCATTAACAAACAGAATTAACCCGAACATTTTTTACTACAAAAAACCATATGTCCGTAAAGTTTGAATTATTGTTAATATTCTTTACATTTGAAGCTCAAAAAAAAAACAAATTTATGGGCCTATTTAGAACACAAGTAAGACGTCTTCGCGAAAGCAGAAATACGTCGCAAAGAGAAGTCGGGGCTTTTATTCAAGCCAACACCGCATTTGTTTGCCTTATGGAAAAAGGCGATCGTCAGGCATCGAAAGAGCAAGTTCTTAAACTTGCCGAGATGTTTCAGATGGATCCCGACAAGTTGTTAACCCTGTGGTTAGCAGAAAGGATCACCCTGATTCTGCAGGGCGAATCGAACGGGAAAAAAGCGCTGCGACTGGCTGAGAAAGAACTGTTCAAAAACACCGAGAACGAGTAGTTCGTTAGAACGACTTAACCGTTCTCAGTGAATTTGTAAGCAGAATGCCTTTTGCGACTCGTAAAGGGGGGTTACCACTTAGTGGTAACCCCCCTTTACTATTTTTATCATGGATTGCTACTTCGCTAAGGTTTGCCTCCGGGCTTCGCCACGTAAACAGGCCAGATGTCGTAGTTGTGCTGCTATTACCGGAGCGAAACCACCGGCCACCCTTTTTTATTCCATGTTATCTGTTCGATGAGCAGTTTCGACCTGCCGTTATCGTTGGCGTCGTAACCGTGAAACACCAGATAGTCGGAGCCGTCGAAACTGACTACGGCGTTATGCCCCACTCCGTGCCAGTTAACATCCCCTTCTAAAAGGAGTGTGCCCCCTCCGGTGGCCATCGATTTGCCCTTCTGATCGAGGTAGGGACCTGCCAGCTTGCGCGAGCGCCCCACAACCATTTTATAGGTACTGTTTACCCCTTTGCAGCAATAGTCGATCGATGCAAACAGGTAGAAATATTTGCCTTTTTTATAGATGAAGGGGGCCTCTATGGCGTTTCCACCCGCATCAACGGGGTTGTTATCGACAGAAGGTGGGTTGGGGTCGCTCGGATTGCTCTTGCGCGATGCAAGAGTACGAAGCGAGGCAAGGTCGTCGTCGATAGCCAGAGCATCGGGAGTTAAACGAACCAGCTTCAGCCCATCCCAAAAAGAGCCGAACGACAGATAGGGATGCCCCTTTTCGTTGAGGATAAAATTGGGATCAATTGCGTTCCAGTTGGTTTTTCCCGGAACCGACTCAATCACCTTCCCGTGGTCGACCCACTGAAATTGGGGATCAGCGGGATTGAGCGTTTTGTTAGTAGCCACTCCGATACAGGAGGTGTTTTTCCCAAACGCCGAAACCGAATAGTAGAGGTAGTATTGCCCTTTGTACCAGGCAATGTCGGGAGCCCAGGTATGGCCGTTATATCCGCGAACAGCCTCTACTGCCCAGGCCGGAGCCTGTGCAAAAACACTCTTCTCTCGCTTCCACTCCTTCATATCTTGCGAAGAAAAAACAGAAACGCCGAACCCGGTACAGAAGAGATAGTAGGTTCCGTCGTGCCGCGCCATAACGGGATCATGCACCGAAATCTTTTGGGCAGGAGCGGGCAGTCCGAACGAAAGTAAAAAGAGAATCAGGGAAACAATACAGATGGGGTTCATGGGAGTGGTAAATGGGTTTATACAAATGTAGGGATTTAGCCGATTCAAACAGCAGCCTGCGGCCCAACCGAAAAAGCGGAAGAAAAAAAACGGGACAAACCCGTTGAAGGATTTGTCCCGTGAGGGGGAGTGGCCCTAAACACCCCGCACAAACTCAGTGACCGCGACAGGACTCAAACCTGTGACTTTCAGAACCGGAATCTGACGTTCTATTCAACTGAACTACGCGGCCTACTTGAAACGGTGCAAAAGTAACAATTTTTCAGCAACCTGAACATGCGGAAAAATTTTTACCTTTGCCTTTTTATAAAGCTCTGTTTCACGCAACAATCCATGGAATATTCGTTTACCGAAATTGAGTCCAAATGGCGTCGCCGTTGGATAGAAGAGGATGCATACCGCGTAGTTGAGGACTCCTCCCTCCCAAAATATTATGTGCTCGACATGTTTCCCTACCCTTCGGGGGCCGGACTCCATGTTGGCCATCCGCTGGGATATATTGCTTCCGATATCTTTGCCCGTTACAAACGGATGAAAGGGTTTAATGTGCTGCACCCTATGGGGTACGATGCATTCGGCCTGCCGGCCGAGCAGTATGCCATCCAAACCGGACAACATCCGGCGGTTACCACCGAAAAGAATATTGCCCGATATCGCGAACAACTCAACCGGATTGGTTTCTCATTCGACTGGAGTCGCGAAGTAAAAACCTGCGATCCCTCCTACTACAAGTGGACACAGTGGGCCTTTATCCAGATGTTTCACCATTGGTACAACAAAGAGTCGGATAAGGCCGAACCGATTGCTACGCTGATTGAAGCCTTCTCGAAAGGGGGAAACAGCGTGGTGAATGCCGCCCACTCCTGCACCCGACTCTTCTCTGCCTGCGAATGGAAGAGCATGTCCGAAACGGAGCAGTTGACCATCCTGCTCGACTATCGGCTGGCTTATCTGGCCGATACGCAGGTAAACTGGTGCCCGGCGTTGGGTACGGTTTTGGCCAACGACGAGGTGAAAGAGGGTCTCTCCGTACGGGGAGGCCACGAAGTGATTCAAAAAGAGATGAAGCAGTGGTCGCTCCGTATCTCTGCCTATGCACAACGCCTGCTCGACGGGCTCAACAAGGTGGAGTGGACCGACTCTCTGAAGGAGATTCAACGCAACTGGATTGGCCGTTCGCAAGGGGCCGAGGTGCTCTTTCCGGTGAAAGGGCTTGCCGAACAGATGCTGATTTTCACCACCCGGGCCGATACGCTTTTCGGAGTCACCTTTATGGTATTGGCCCCCGAAAGCAGTTGGGTCGAGAAAGTGACCACCCCCGAACAGCAGGAGGCCGTTGCTAACTATCTGGAGCTGGTAAAAAAGCGCAATGAACGCGAGCGCCAGGCCGACACCAAAACGGTTACCGGCGTTTTTACGGGAGGTTATGCCGTAAACCCTTTTACCGGCGAGGAAGTGCCCATCTGGGTGAGCGACTATGTGCTGGCCGGCTACGGCACAGGGGCCATTATGGCGGTTCCGGGGCACGATTCGCGCGACTACGCCTTTGCACGACACTTTAACCTCCCCATTATTCCGCTGATTGAAGGGTGCGACATTTCGATAGAAAGTTTCGACGCCAAAGAGGGCATTATGGCGAATTCGGGTTTCCTGAACGGGAAAAGTGTAGCCGAAGCTATCCCGATGGCCATTGATGAGGTCGAGAATAGGGGCATCGGACGTCGGAAAATCAACTTCCGTCTCCGTGATGCCATCTTCAGCCGTCAGCGTTACTGGGGCGAACCCTTCCCCATCTATTACAAGGATGGACTGCCCTATACCGTCGACGAAAAGGATCTTCCCATTGTGCTGCCCGAGGTCGATGCCTACCTGCCTACCGAAGAGGGAGCCCCTCCGCTGGGAAGGGCAAAGGATTGGACTTATAAGGGATTCCCCCTGGAGCAGAGCACCATGCCTGGTTTTGCGGGATCGTCGGCCTATTTCCTCCACTATATGGATCCAAACAATGGCCAGCAGCTCATCGACCCCGATAAGAACCGTTACTGGCAGAATGTCGACCTCTATGTGGGAGGTACTGAGCACGCCACCGGTCATCTTTTGTATAGCCGTTTCTGGACCAAATTCCTCTTCGACATCGGCGTAATCTGTAAGGAGGAGCCCTTCCAAAAACTGGTAAACCAGGGGATGATTCAGGGTCGGTCGAACTTTGTGTACCGAATCAAGGGAACCAAAACCTACGTTTCGTTTGGCCTGAAGGCCGGGTACGATGTTACCGACATCCACGTAGATGTAAATATTGTTCAGAACGATCTGCTCGATCTGGAGAAGTTCCGTGCATGGAGCCCCGAAAATGCCGATGCCGAGTTCATTCTCGAAGAGGGAAAATATGTGTGCGGATGGGCCGTAGAGAAGATGTCGAAATCGATGTACAACGTGGTGAGTCCCGATCTGATTGTTGAGCGCTATGGCGCCGATACGCTGCGCATGTACGAGATGTTCCTGGGTCCGCTCGAACAGTCGAAACCTTGGGATACCGCCGGTATCGAGGGGGTTCATCGCTTTTTGCGCCGCTTTTGGAATCTCTTTTTCGACCGCGAGGGTCAGAGCCTTCTCACCCACGAAGATCCCTCCCAAAAGGAGTTGCGGATTCTGCACAAAACCATACGGAAAATCAGTTCCGATATTGAGACCTTCTCGTTCAACACGGGGGTAAGCGCCTTTATGATTTGCCTCAACGAGCTGCAGGAGGAGAAGTGCCACAAGCGGGCCATTCTCGACCCGCTGGTTAGGCTTCTGTCGCCCTTTGCGCCCCATCTGGCCGAAGAGTTGTGGGATGCTCTGGGCCATACCGACGGAGTGCTGAAGCAACCCTTTCCGGAAGCCATTGCGGAATATCTTACCGAAAGTTCTTTTGCCTATCCGGTCTCCTTTAACGGGAAAACCCGTTTCATGCTGGAGCTTCCGTTGAATATGGCCATTGCCGATATGGAGGCATGCGTGCTGGGCCATGAGTTGTCGGCAAAATGGCTCGACGCGAAAAAACCGAAAAAAATCATCATTGTTCCAAATCGAATTATTAATGTTGTGGTATAAAACGGGCTGATCATGAAAAATCCGGGAACCCTGTGGGATTCTGTCCGATCGTATCTCATCAGCACCTTGGGGCTGATGATTCTGGCGATTGCCTGGGCCGGATTTTTAATTCCCAGCGGCATTACCGGCGGAGGTGCCAGTGGAGTGGCAACCCTCATCTTCTTTTCGACCGATATACCGGTGGGATATTCGCTCATTCTACTCAACCTGGGTCTCTTTTACCTGGCCAGCCTCAAGGTGGGAAAGTCCTTTGCCCTCCGTTCGGTATTCGGTGTGGCCACCCTTTCGGTTATGATGATTCTCTTTCAGAAGATAATCACGCAACCGCTGGTATCCGATACCTTTATGGCCACCGTAATCGGGGGTATTCTGGGCGGACTGGGTGTGGGCATGCTCTTTACGCAGAATGGAAGCAGCGGAGGCAGCGACATTGTGGCCATGGTAATTGCTCGCACCCGAAACATCAGCCCCGGCCGGATTATTATGTATGTGGATGTGCTGGTTATCTCCAGCTCGTTTCTTATCTTCCACTCCATTGAGAAGGTAATTTACGGCTACTGTTACATGGTGATTTCGTCGTATGTAATAGACCTTGTACTCACGGGAAACCAGCAATCGTTCCAAATATGGATCTTTACCGCAAAACATGAGACCATTGCGCACAGGATCTCTTCGGAGGTGGGGCGCGGGGTTACCCTCCTTCACGGGCAGGGGTGGTATTCAAAAAAAGAGTCTATGGTGCTGATGGTTATGACCCGCAAGAATGAGTCGTCGCAGGTTCTCCGGATTGTGAAAGAGGAGGATCCCAATGCGTTTCTCTCAATGAACAGCGTGATGGGGGTCTTCGGAGAGGGCTTCGACAGAATAAAGAGCTAACAGCTATATTGAGTCTTCGGAGAGCTCTTCGAATAGAAAAAAGAGCAAGAAGTTGCACAACAAAAAGGAAAGCATGCCGGGAAAAAGAGGATATTGGGTTGCAGGTATTACAGGCCTACTGGTACTTATTATAGTTCTGGCGGGTCTGATTGTTTTTGGGTCTAAAAAAGAAGATGTCGCTCCGGCGCCCCCTCAACCGGAACCGGAAGTGATTCGCGAATACGGTTTGGCGGTTGATTCTTTCAGGATTGAGGTGGGTTCGGTTCCGAGAAATCAGGTGTTCGGTGAGCTCTTTAAACAGCTGGGGGCCAATCCCGCACAGGTAGGCCGGCTTACCGAGGCTTCGCAAGGTATTTTCGATTTGCGGAAAGTGAAGGCAGGCAATATGTATAAAGCCTTCTACCCACTCTCCCACCCCGACTCCCTGCACGCGGTGGTGTATGAGCACTCGCCCACCGAGTATTTCCGTTTCGATATGATTCCCGCGGTTTCGGTTATGAAGGGCGAAAAACCGGTTTCGGTTCGGCGGCGTTATGCCGAGGCCGAGATTTCTAGTTCGCTATGGAATGCCATGAAGGATAAGCAATTGAGCCCGCTCTTAGGGCTTGAACTTTCGAACATCTACGCTTGGACCATCGACTTTTTCGGTCTGCAGAAGGGCGATAAGTTTTCGGTGATTTACGACGAGTTGTATGTGGATACCACCTTTATCGGAATCGGACAGATCTATTCGGCCAGGTTTGCTTCGATGGACTCTCTGTTCGATGCCTACTTTTTTGTGCAGGACAGTGTGGGATCGTTCTGGAACGAAAAGGGCGAAAGCCTCAGAAAGGCCTTTCTGAAAGCGCCCCTGAGCTTTACACGCATCAGTTCGGGCTTTTCGTATGCCCGCCGCCATCCGGTGCTGAAGGTGGTGAGAGCCCATACCGGGGTCGATTACGCTGCCCCGAGGGGAACCCCGGTGATGAGTATCGGCGACGGAACCGTGATAGCACGAAGTTATCAGGGGGGTGGGGGAAATACAGTAAAAATCAGGCATAATAGTGTGTACACCACAGCCTACCTGCATCTTTCGGGTTATGCCAAAGGGTTACAGATGGGAAGCAGGGTGAGGCAGGGAGATGTCATCGGGTATGTGGGCTCCACCGGATTGTCGACAGGCCCCCATCTCGACTTTCGAGTGTGGCAGAATGGATCGCCCATAAACCCCCTGAAAATTGAGTCGCCCCCGGTTGAACCTATTAAGGATCACAACCGTGTCCTGTTCGATAGTGCAGTTACGGTGCTGCGGGCCGAACTGGAAAGAAAACAACCCTCCACTCCCGATTCTATCTTCTCACAGTGATTAGCAGTAGCGAACACAATCTGATTGAACGGCTCAAAAACCCCAAAACCAGGGAAGAGGCCTTCAGGGTTCTTGTTCGCGAGAACCAGGAGCGGCTCTATCGCCATATCCGAAGGATTGTGTTGGTGCATGAGGATGCCGACGATGTGGTACAGAACACCTTTATCAAGATCTGGAAAGGACTTGAGGGGTTTCGCGAGGAGTCGAAACTCTCTACTTGGATGTACCGCATTGCCACGAACGAAGCGCTGTCGTTTCTGGAAAAAAAGAAGCACGAACTTCGCATCAGCAACGAAGAGGTGCATGAAGAGATGATTTCGCGCATGAAGGCAGACCCTTGGTTTCATGGCGACGAGCTGCAGGAGACCTTTCAAAAGGCCATTCTGTCGCTTCCCGAGAAGCAGCGGCTGGTGTTTAATATGCGCTATTTCGAAGATATCCGATATGAGGAGATGTCGGCGCTACTCGACACTTCGGTGGGTGCGCTCAAAGCTTCGTACCATTTTGCAGCAAAAAAAATAGAAAAATATATTCGTAACCTTTAAACCTTTGGTTTCCACTTTCGTCATACTGCATATGATTGATATTTCGCACATAAAAGATCCGTTCGAAACCCCCAACGGGTATTTCGAGTCACTGGAAGAGCGAGTTATGTCGCGGCTGGAGCCGGCCAAAAAGCCCGTTACCCGCGTGATTACGCTCCGAAGGGTGGTTTTGCCCTACCTCGCCGCGGCCGCAGCATTGGCAGGGATTTTCCTGTTTGTTCATAAGGGAGTTTTCAACCTGCCCAACCGGACCCTCACGGAGATTGGCTTCCTTACCGACTCCTCTTCGTACAACTATCTTTCGGCTCTGCCCATCGAAGAGTGGGAGTCGGAGGTGTGGGAAAATCCTTCGGCCACTCCCAATGATATGGAGGCCTACACCGACGAACAACTTTTGTACATTGCCGAGAAGGTGAGCGATTTGGATATTCTTTCGGTTGCCTCATCGGACGTGGGTTTATTGTTCTAACCGTTCTTTCTCAACTTTCGGGTGCCCCTGCCGAAGAGCGCGGATACATTAGAGAACTCCGCTTACCCGGGCACCTCAATACACACTGCATATGAAAACACTCTTTCTTATTATCTTCATTTCCTTCAGCAATATTGTCCTCGCTCAGTTTCCTCAGCCCTTCGGGACGCCTCCGCAATCCTTCAACAGAAACAGTTGGCAGCCCGGAAGCAGTAGCTCCGACGAGTCGAAAAGCAAGTCGGACGGGGAAGAGAAAAGCAGAGGCGATAGGCAATCCAGAGAACGGTTTCAGGAGAGAGACAGGGAATCGTTCCAGAAATATATGGAGACCCGTCGGATTGCTTTTTTTACCGAAAAGATGAATCTCACACCGCAAGAAGCCACCCGCTTCTGGCCAGAATACAATATGTACAGTTTTCACCGGAACCGACTCGAATTCGAAAAGCAGGAGATTCTGATGAGAGCCGAAAAGAGTGTTGATCCGAACAAGGATCTCTCCCGCTATATGCAGATTGTTCGCGAAGACACCGACATGCAGGAGAAGTTTCAACGCACCATCTCAACGATTCTCCCGCCCAAAAAGATTCTGGCACTATATAAAGCGGAAGTGCAGTTTCGTCACATGATTCTGCGCGATATGCGCGACCAACAGCCTAGAAAAGACTAATCCATTATTTCTTTTAGGTGTGCGGGTTCAATTTTTTGTTGTTCGCCGGTAACCATATTCTTTAGAGAAATAACCCCCTCGCGGATCTCATCCTCGCCCTGAATCGCCACGAAAGCTACCTTGCGGGCGTTGGCGTAGGCCATCTGCTTTTTGATCTTCACCGCATCGGGATAGAGCTCGGCCCTGATGCCGGACTCTCGTAATTTTTGCAGATAACGCAGGCTCAGCGCCACATCATGCCCCCCAAAGTTCAGAAATAAGATGCGGGGCGCTGCAGCCACCGAATCGGGAAAACCACCAGTTTGCAGCAGAACATCGTAAATGCGGTCGGCCCCGAAAGAGATGCCGACTCCCGACAATCCGGGCATTCCAAAGATTCCGGTGAGGTTGTCGTAACGCCCGCCTCCGCTGATACTACCGATATTTACATCGAGCGCCTTCACTTCGAAGATGGCTCCTGTGTAGTAGTTTAAGCCTCTGGCAAGGGTGAGATCGAGTTCGCAACGCACGTTGACTCCGGTGGTTTCGGCCAGCGAAAACAGCTCAGTGAGCTCTTCTACCCCTTTTGTACCGGTGGGCTCTCCTTCGAAGAGCCTCCGCAGAGTTTCCAGTTTTTCGCGGGTGGAGCCCGAAAGGGTGAGTACAGGCTCCAGCGCCTGAATGGCCTGAGCCGAAATTCCCCTCTCCAGGAGCTCCTCTTTCACCTTATCGAGGCCAATCTTATCGAGTTTGTCGATGGCCACGGTAATATCGGTTACCTTGTCGGGTTCGCCGATAAGCGCCGCAATGCCAGCCAGTACCTTCCGGTTGTTGATCTTTACCACCACCGAAATGTTGAGCAGTTCAAAAACCCGGGCAATCATCTGTAGCAATTCGAGCTCATTCAGGAGGGAGTCGCTCCCTACCACATCGGCGTCGCATTGGTAAAATTCACGGTAGCGACCCTTTTGGGGACGGTCGGCCCGCCACACGGGCTGGATCTGATACCGTTTAAAAGGAAAGAGTATATCGGCCTGATTTTGTACTACGAAACGGGCAAAGGGAACGGTGAGGTCGTACCGGAGCCCCTTTTCGCAGATTTGAGACGACAATTTGGCCGGGTTGTTCTCCTCCAATGCGGTGCGATCGACTTTTGAAAGAAAATCGCCAGAGTTCAGTATACGAAAGAGCAGCTTGTCGCCCTCTTCGCCATATTTACCCAGCAGGGTTGAGAGATTCTCCATGGAAGGAGTTTCAATCTGCTGGTACCCGTAGAGGGCAAAGACCGAACGGATGGTGTCGAAAATATAGTTGCGTCGTTCCATTTCGACCGGCGAGAAATCGCGGGTCCCTTTGGGAATGGAGGGTTTTTGTATGGCCATGTTCTAAAATTAATCCATGAGTTTTTTGTATCGGATCCGAGTAGGGGCCTCGTCGCCGAGCCGCTTTTTACGATCTTCTTCGTACTCCGAATAGGAGCCTTCAAAAAAAGTGACCTGCGAATTACCCTCAAAGGCGAGGATGTGTGTAGCTACCCGGTCGAGAAACCAGCGATCGTGCGAGATCACCACCGCGCAACCTGCAAAGTTGTCGAGTCCCTCTTCGAGGGCGCGAAGCGTATTCACGTCCATGTCGTTGGTGGGCTCATCGAGCAGCAGTACATTTCCCTCCTCACGGAGAGCCAGCGCAAGGTGGAGGCGGTTCCGCTCGCCTCCCGACAATACGGCGCATTTCTTCTCCTGATCGGCTCCGCTGAAGTTGAAGCGCGACACATAGGCTCTGGCATTGACCTGTTTCCCACCCAACATTACCCACTCGCTGTCGCGGGCAATTACTTGATATACAGTTTTTTCGGGAATGATATCCTTATGTGTCTGGTCAACGTAGGCCAGTTTCACAGTAGAACCCACTTCGAAGGTTCCAGCGGCAGGCTGCTCCAGACCCATGATGAGCCGGAAAAGGGTGGTTTTTCCGGCTCCGTTGGGACCGATTACCCCCACAATCCCCGCGGGAGGCAGCATTAAGTTGAGGTTTTCGAACAGCACCCTCTCGTTGTAGGCCATCGAAACACCCTTGGCCTCAATAACCCGGTGGCCCAGCCGAGGCCCGTTGGGAATATAGAGTTCGAGCCGATCCTCTTTCTGTTTGACGTCCTCATTCAGCAGTTTGTCGTAAGCGCCCAGACGAGCCTTGGCTTTGGCGTGACGCGCCTTGGGCGCCATCCGTACCCACTCGAGTTCGCGTTCGAGGGTCTTTCGCCGTTTGCTCTCCTGTTTCTCCTCCATTTTGAGGCGGGTCGCTTTCTGTTCGAGCCACGAGGAGTAGTTCCCCTTCCAGGGAATACCCTCTCCGCGGTCGAGTTCGAGAATCCAGCCGGCCACGTTGTCGAGAAAGTAACGGTCGTGAGTTACCGCAATCACGGTACCCTTGTACTGTTGCAGATGTTGTTCGAGCCAGTCGACCGACTCGGCATCGAGGTGGTTGGTGGGCTCATCGAGAAGCAAGACATCGGGCTCCTGTAGCAGTAGGCGGCAGAGCGCTACACGACGGCGCTCCCCTCCCGACAGAATAGAGACCGGGGTGTCGCCCTCAGGGCAGCGAAGGGCATCCATGGCCCTCTCAAGTCTGCTGTCGATTTCCCATCCTCCCGAATGGTCTATCTTTTCGGTTAATTCACCCTGTCGCTCAATGAGGCGGGCCATCTCATCGTCATCAAGAGGCTCCATAAAACGCAGGTTCACCTCTTCGTACTCCTTCAGGAGATCCATCACCGACTGAACCCCTTCGCGAACCAACTCAATCACCGTTTTGCTCTCGTCGAGGCGGGGATCCTGCTCGAGCATTCCGACCGAATATCCAGGCGAAAAAACCACCTCTCCCTGAAAAGAGCGCTCCATGCCGGCAATAATCTTCATCAGGGTCGATTTCCCGGAGCCGTTTAAGCCGATGATGCCAATCTTGGCTCCGTAAAAGAAGGAGAGGTAGATATCTTTGAGAACCTGTTTGTGGGGTGGGAATATCTTGTTGACGCCCACCATTGAGAAGATGATTTTTTTGTCGTCGGCCATGGTTAAGGTATTGCTATCTGATAAAGGGTTTAAGGAAAGTGATTAGGTGCAAAATCAACGGAGAGGCTCCGGGTAAGAGGTTCAAACGGGGAATTCGGACAAAGGGTTATAGGCGATTTCGCGAAAAAGGTATCAACGAACCAGATCGAGGTCGAGACATTTCTTCACCTTGTCGATGGGGATTTTCAACACCACCTGTCCCCTCCCCCGCGGGGCAATCTCGAACCGATTGTACAAAAAGAGGATCGAATTCTCGGCAAAGGTGAAGTTGCGGGGAAGAAAGAAGCGGTTCTGCCGGAAGAAAAATCCGGCATCGGAAAAGGGTTCGGTTCGACCCAATCCAAATTCCGAGCGGAAAGCCCGTTCGCCAATCTCCAAGAGCAGGGGTTCGTTGGTTACGAGATCTTTGTAGGAAATACGACGGCCCGTGCTTTTATCAAAAACCGCCAGCGAGAAGAGATCGGTTGCCGCCATCAGTCCTTCGCTGGCAACCACAGAGGCTTCGGCCGTGATGACTTTTCGGTTTTCGAATACGACGCGGCCGCCAAACGCGTAGTTCCAACCCTGATAGGAGGTGCCTGAGGTGTCGGACTGTTTTAGCGAGATGTAGTCGGTGAGCAGGCTGCGAGCCACCGAATCGAGCGATATATCGAGGGGTTGGGTCAAAGAATCGGAGTAGAACGACTTATAAAAAGCCATCAACGAATCGCGAAGCGGAACCTCCCCTTTTACCACAGGCAGCGAAAAAACGAGTTTCAATGTGGCCTGGGTATCGCTATCGAACTCCGAACTGGATCGTTCTAAAGTGAGCGTTTCGAACTCCAACGAGGTATATCCCGGCCCGCAGGCCTGAAAGGCAAACAATACCGCGGCAAAACAAAACAAAACCCATCGAAAAATACGCATAGAGGAAAGGAATTTAGGGACGGCCACAAAGGTAAAAAAAAATGTACTTTTACCGGGAATTTGCATAAACTCTCTTATTATGGCACATACTACCCCCATGCAAACTACTTCCGGACCCAAAAAAGATTGGCCCGAATTTACCCTTAAAGCTGTTTTGGTAGGGCTGGTTCTGGCGGTGGTGCTCGGTGCAGCCAATGCCTACCTCGGTCTGAAGGCGGGCATGACCATCGCGGCCACCTACCCTGCAGCGGTTATCGGAATGGCCGTGATTAAACTCTTAAAAGGGAACATTCTCGAAGAGAATATGGCTCGTACCATCGGTTCGATTGGCGAATCGGTGGCGGCCGGCGCTATCTTTACCCTGCCTGCCTTCTATATTGCCGGCATTTGGGACCCCTTCTTTACGCCCGGCAACTATATAACATCGACACTCATTCTGATTGCCGGTGGTGTGCTGGGAATCATGTTTGTAGTGCTTCTGCGTAAGGTAATGGTTGAGGATAAGGAACTCCCCTTCCCCGAATCGGTGGCTGCTGCCGAAATTCACAAGGCGGGCCAGAAAAGCAAGGGCAGCTCAAAACATCTCTTTGTGGCCATGGGATTGGGCGCATTGATTAAACTCTTGGGAGAACTCCGCTTTTTTGCCACCTACTGGGAAAAATTTGTGTTATTCGGAAAAAAAGCGATTGCCGGTTCCGGTTTTTCGGGCGAAGGGGGCATGCTGGTGGGTTCGCCCGGTATAAGCCCCGCATACATGGGCGTTGGTTATATTATCGGACCCAAACTGGCATCGCTCAACTTTAGCGGTGGCGTGCTGGCATGGGGACTTTTGGTGCCGATGATTCTCTATTTTATGGGGCCATCACTCAATATAGAGGCTATGCAGGCTGCTCTTATGGCAGCCGACCCATCGCTCGATTCGGCCGAAGCGGCCGAAAAAGTGTGGACACAACAGTCGTACGCTATCTGGAAATTTATTGTACGTCCTATTGCCATTGGGGGAATGCTGGTGAGTGCCGCTCTGACGCTGTTTAAGATGCGGAACAGCCTTACAGAGGGAATCCGCCGTTCGGTGAATGATGTAAAGAAAGCCACATCGGGCAGTGCCCGAGTAGTAGAAAGAACCGAAAAGGATCTCCCCTTTACCTGGGTTATGGCAGGCGTTTTGGGAGTAGGGGTGCTCACCTTCTTCATTGCCTGGTATATTTTTGGAATCACCTGGTTCTCGGCTCTGACGGCCGCTGTGGTGCTCACCCTGCTTGCCTTCTTTTTCGCAGCGGTTTCGGGCTATCTGGTGGGTATTATGGGATCGAGTAACAACCCTATTAGTGGTTTAACTCTTACCGCGCTGGTGGTAACTGCCCTCATTATGGTCGGTTTGGGAGCCCGTGGTATCGAAGGGGTTGCTACGGTGTTGGGCGTAGCGGCCATTGTTTGCGTGTCGGCTGCGGTGGCGGGCGAGATGCTGCAGGATCTGAAGGCGGGTCATCTGCTACAGGGAACTCCATGGCGGATGCAGTTGGGCGACCTGATTGGGGTGGTCGTTGCCTCCACTGTGATGTTCGGCGTATTGGTGTACCTCAACGAAGGCGATATTGCCAAAGGGATTAAGGAGGGCTACCAGGGAGGATTCGGTAGCAAGGAGCTGTCGGCACCGCAGGCTAGCCTGATGTCTATCATGTCGAAAGGGATTGTTGAAGGAGCCATGGCCTGGCCGTTGATTATTGGCGGTATGCTGATGGGGGCAGCGCTGATCCTGATGCAGGTGAAGAGCCCGATGCTAATTTGCGTAGGCATGTACCTACCGCTCGAAACTACTTTCGCCATTTTTCTGGGCGGCGTGGTAAAAGGATTGGCAGATATGGCCGCCGGCAAGAAGAATCTGGGCGAAGAGGCCTTGGTTCGGATGGAAAATGTGGGCATATTGCTCTCTTCGGGATTGATTGCCGGAGAGGCTCTGATGGGACTGGTGATTGCCATTTTTGCAGCAGGAAATATCTTCTTATACGATTTAGTCACCATCTTCAAGACACCCCCGGTTTCGATCAGTCTGCTGGTTCTCGCTGTCATTGCATGGCTCTTGATTGCCGTTCCGCTGCGTCATGGGGCCAAAAGCGCGCAACCCGTAACTCGCTCGCGTGAAGTGTAGAAATACCAACCATTTTTTCTACCTTTGTCGAGAATATTGTAATGTGCCATGGGTTGGAAACATGATTGGCTATCCGAGGATCCTGACGAAGTTTTCGGACCGGTAGAACGCTTCGAGGATATGGTCAAAAACCGTACCCGCTGCTTCTTCGATGTCCATGAGTTCGAAAACATCATTGACTATTATCTTGATACGGAGAATTTCGGATTCGCCGCCAAGGCGGCGAAGTATGCAGTTGAAATGTACCCCTACTCTACCTCTATTCAGCAGAGGATCAGCGAAATACTGATCGATAAGGGGCAACCGGTAGAGGCATTGGGTATTCTGGAGCGGATTGGAAAATTAGAGCCCGACAATGCCGATATTTTGGTGCTGAAAGGCGATGCCCTGATGATGACCGGCAAAGTGAAGGAGGCACGACGTGCCTACGAAAGGGCTTATGCAAAAGCCGATTCGGACGAAAAAGATGCCATTGCCTTTCATATCGGCATCTCGCTCGAAAAGGCCGAACAGTATCACCTGGCGCTCCGTTACCTGCAGGATGTGGCACTGCTCGACCCCTCAAATTACGCAGTATACTACGACTTGGCCTTTTGCTACGATAAAATCGGGAAACCCGAAAAAAGCATTGAGTTTTACAACAAGTTCCTCAACGAAGACCCCTTCTCCGAAAATGTCTGGTATAATCTGGGCTTTGCGTACGGTGTAAGCGGACAATACGAAAAGGCGCTCCAGGCGTACGACTTTGCGGTCGCTCTAAACGGGCAGTACGCTTCGGCCTACTTTAACAAGGCTAACCTCCAGGCACATCTCGAAAAGTATCAGGAGGCTCTCCAAACCTATAAGGAGTTTCTGGAGCTGGAGCCCGACAATGCGCAGGCTCATTGTTATATGGCCGAGTGTTACGAGAAACAGGACGACAACGAGATGGCCACCGAGTATTACCGACAGTCCATGGCGCTCAATCCCGAACTGGCAGACGCCTGGATGGGAATGGGTATGGTCTATTTTAACCAAAATAATTACAAATCGAGCATTGCCCACATTTTAAATGCCATTCAGCTGGAGCCCGATAACACGGAGTATTACTTCACGCTTGGCACCGTGTACAATGCATATCAACGCCCCGAAAAGGCCGCCGCCGCCTTTAAGAGGTGTCTGGAGGAGGATCCCGACGAACCGGAAGCGCTGGCCGGACTCTTTGCCTCCTGCCTGCAGTTGAAAAAGGTGAGACTCTCGCGAGAATTACTCGACAAACTAACTCGCCTGAACCCCGACGACGCTTCGGGGAATTTTCGGGAGGCTGCCTTCTACTTCACCTTCGGTCCGGTTCAGGAGGGCTACACCTGGCTTACCAAGGGGCTTTCGGTTGCCCCGGAAGCGCTCGACGACTTCTTAAGGCTCTTTCCAACGGCCGCGAACGATCCCGATCTGCTTTCCTTTATCCGCCCCTATACGGCTTCTACGGAGCACTAATCATATTGCACATGAACATACCTTTTCCATACCTTCCCAATCGGCCCGCGCAACCGCGCGAAGAGGGAGTTACCATGATGATGGACAAAGGCCTCAGTCTTAGCGAGGCCGAGAGTTTTCTTTCGGCTGCCGCCCCTTTTACCGACCTTGTAAAGTTTGGGTTTGGCACGGCCATCTTTGCCCCAAAGCTCAAGGAGAAAATTGCTCTCTATAAATCGGCCGGACTGCGCCCCTATTTTGGGGGAACACTATTTGAGGCATTCATTATCAGAAATCTCTTCGACGAATACCGACGAATGCTTGATACATTCGGGTTAGAAATGGCCGAGGTGTCGGACGGTTCCATGAAGATGGTCCACGACCAGAAGATGGAGTACATCCGCATCCTTTCGGGGCAGGTTACCGTGTTATCGGAGGTGGGTTCGAAGGTGGCCGGGGTAGAAATTGCTAACGAGGAGTGGATCAAACAGATGCAAACCGAACTGAGTTCCGGAGCATGGAAGGTGATTGCCGAAGCGCGCGAAAGCGGAACCTCGGGCATCTATCATTCAGACACCTCTGCCAACAAGGAACTGATTGAGCAAATCATAGAAAAAGTGGGTGCCAACCGGGTTTTGTGGGAGGCTCCCAATAAACCCCAACAGGTCTATTTTATCAGGCTTCTGGGAGCCAATGTGAATCTGGGGAACATTGCGCCCCAAGAGATGGTTGCGCTCGAGGCCCTGCGGCTGGGTCTGCGCGGGGATACCTTTTTTGATTATCTCCCTGCCGAATTACACAGTTTGAAACAGAAATAAGAGGGCTACCCATGGGAATATACGATACAATAGTTGCCTGGTATATGGAGCATATGAACTACTATACCATAACCATCCTTATGGCTATTGAGAGTTCGTTTATTCCCTTCCCATCGGAGGTGGTGATTCCCCCTGCAGCCTGGAAAGCGGCTCAGGGCGACCTCAACCTCTTTTTGGTGATTCTTTTTGGCACCTTCGGGGCGCTTCTGGGGGCACTGGCAAATTACTATCTGGCCAAAAGCCTGGGAAGGATGCTGGTATACTCTTTTGCCAAAACCCGTTTTGCCAAACTCTGCATGATTACCCCCGAAAAGATTGAAAAAGCCGAAGCGTACTTTGTAAAAAACGGCAACATATCAACCTTTATCGGCCGTCTTATACCGGGAATCCGGCAACTGATCTCCATCCCTGCCGGGCTGTCGAATATGCCTCTGCTTCCCTTTATCATCTACACAGTAATAGGTGCCGGCATCTGGAACATCATGCTGGCGTTGTTGGGTTATTACCTGCAGTCGAAACACGCTCTCTTTGAGCTGTACTACAAAGAGCTGTCGTACGGTCTGCTGGCCTTGGGCATAATTTTTGTGGTATGGCTCGTGGTCGGTGCACTAAGGAAACCTAAAGGGAAGAGCTCATGAGAAGTTTTGGATTAATCGGGAAATCGCTCTCCCATTCATTCTCTGCCGACTATTTCGGCAGCCGGTTTGCCCGCGACAAGATTGTCGACGCATCGTACCGGCTCTTCCCGATGCCCGACCTTTCGGAGTTCAGGACCTTTGTGCTATCGGACCCTTCGCTCCGCGGTTTGAATGTCACCATTCCCTACAAAGAGGCAATTATTCCCCTCCTCGACAGGCTCTCGCCCGAAGCGGAGGCGGTGGGCGCGGTGAATACAGTGGCTATTGCGCGCAAAGGGAAGGAGATTTTTCTCACCGGTTACAATACCGACACCTATGGATTCGACAGTGCGCTTTCGCCACTCCTCAGGCCCCAACATACGCGGGCTCTGGTTCTGGGAACAGGCGGAGCCTCGAAAGCGGTGAAGTATGTTTTGGGGCAAAAGCAGATAGAAGCGGCCTTTGTTTCGCGAACCGAAAAACCGGGGGTTTTTAAGTGTTATCAGTCGCTTTCGGTTGCCGACATTTCGCATTACACGCTCATTATTAACACGTCTCCCGTGGGAATGGCACCAAATGCCAACGAATGCCCGCCCATTCCATACGAGGGAATCTCTGCCCAACACTTGGTTTTCGATTTGATTTACAATCCGGCACAGACCCTCTTTCTCAGAAAGGCCTCCGAAAGGGGAGCCGTTGCGGAAAACGGACTGACCATGTTACACCTGCAGGCAGACCGGGCCTGGGAAATCTGGTCGGGACTTAACTAATTATATCATGATGACTAACATATCCTTTCGCAAAATCCGTAATCGTATCTTTCTGCCCGTTCTCGCCTTGTTACTGGGTATCGTACTGGTTTCGTACACCCACTGCAACCGTGAGGGAAAAGATGAGGTGCTGATTCAGCTGGTGCTTAAGGCACTCGACTATGGACACTATATGCCCCAGGAGATTAACAACAATTTTTCGGAGAATGTCTTTTCGTCGTTTATCGACAATCTTGATTATGGAAAGCGTTTTTTTACCGCCCGCGACATGGAGAAGCTTTCGGCTTTCAAGCAACATATCGACGATGAGTTGTTGAATGGACAGTTTAACTTTTTTAACACTGCCGTGAAAATCTATCGCGAACGGGTAAAGCAGGCCGAATCGCAATTCAAAGTGATTCTTTCGAAACCGGTAGATATTGAGAAGAACGATACCTTCGAAACCGACGCAAAGAAGGCGGTGTTTGCCCTAGACGATTCGATGTTGCATCTTTCGTGGGAGCAGGCTCTTCGCTACCAGATTGTGAGCAAGATTTATGAAACGCAAACGGCCCAGAATGCGGCAAAAGAGAGGTCCGACACGGTAACGCTAAAAACAGTTGAGCAACTGGAAGCCGAAGCCCGAAAGGATGTGGCAAAGTTGTACAGCGACTATTTTACCCGCCTGGTTCAGCAAAACGACAACGATATGTTTGCGCTCTACCTGAACTCTATTACGGCAGTCTATGACCCCCACACTCAGTATCTCCCTGTAAAAGAGAAAGAGGATTTCGACATCACCATGTCGGGGCAGTTCGAGGGAATCGGAGCCACGCTCCAGGCCAGCGAGAATTATGTGAAGGTAGTTGATATTGTACCCGGAAGCCCCTCGTGGCTCCAGGGCGATCTGAAGGTAAACGATTTAATTCTGAAGGTTCGCCAGGAAAATGCAGTCGAACCGGTAGACTTGTACGGCATGCGAATTGACGATGCCGTAAAATTAATCCGAGGCAAAAAGAGTTCGAAGGTGACCCTTTCGGTGCGCCATATAGACGGCTCGACAGAGGATGTTACCATTACCCGTGGGGTTGTGGTGATTGAGGAGACCTACGCCAAATCGGCCATCCTGATTGATTCGCTCAGTAAGGCAAGGGTAGGATACATTAACCTTCCCAAATTCTACGCCGATATGAACAATTCCGGTTCGGGAAGGTTCAGCGCCACCGATGTGGCTGCCGAGATAGAGAAGTTGCGCTCCGAGAATATCAGCGGGTTGATTCTTGACCTGCGGAATAACGGGGGCGGTTCGCTACCCGATGCAGTACAGATGGCAGGACTCTTTATTGAGAGCGGCCCTATTGTGCAGGTGCACTCCAGAGACGGCCGTTCGCGTGTGCTCTCCGACACCGATCCTGCCGTTCGCTACGATGGAAGCATGGTGGTGATGATTAATCCACTGAGCGCTTCGGCTTCGGAGATTGTGGCAGCGGCCCTGCAAGACTACAAGCGGGCCGTGATAGTGGGCAGTCCTTCGAGTTTCGGAAAAGGTACGGTTCAAACCATTATGGACCTCGACGAAATGATCAGGCTAACGAATACCGGCACCGAAAAGCCTAATCTGGGATCGCTCTTTCTTACGATCCAAAAGTTTTTCCGTATTAATGGCGGATCGACCCAGTTGATGGGCGTGAAATCGGATGTTGTGTTGCCCGATCTCTACAGTGTGATGGATATTGGCGAAAAGACCGAAGATTTTCCGCTCGCCTGGACAGAGATTAAACCGGCCAATTACAAGATTTGGCCCAAACAGGATTTGGTTCAGAAGGCCGTAGAAAGGGCTCGCGAAAGGGTGGCTGCTTCGTCCGATTTTGCGATGCTTCGCGAGGAACTGCAAGAGGTGAAAGCGCAGAGAGACCTATCGAAGGTTTCGCTAAACTACAGCCAATATGTTGAGAGGGAAGAGGAGCGGAAAAAGATCTCGGAACGATTCGACAAAATTAATTCGCGGCAAAATTCGCTTGATATCAGAGTACTGGCAAAAGATCAAGCTGCACCCTCCGATTCGGTTCAAGAACAGCGAAACAAGCGCTGGATTAACTCCATCAAGAAGGATATCTATCTGGAAGAGGCTGTCCGTATTGCTCTCGACATGAAACCCTAATCTGCACGGCGTGAAAACCCGGCTTTCTACTCTTTTGTTTTTCATGGTTGCACTGTGGTTGCTGAGCAGTTGCTCGGCGCAGCGATCGGCATACAAGAAATATAACCTGCCCCCCTGCAAGTGCACTTCACTGCGGCGGTAGCTATGTAGCATGCAAACAAAGGGAGTCACCTCAGCGCACCTATGGGTGCGCCAACAGGTCGCGAGTGCTGCGGGTAGCCTCTTTGCGGAGCACCAGTCCGCAGCGAGCCGGAAGGTAGAGTTTTAGGAAGTGGTTAACCATGGGTTTTTCGGGATGGATATTGCTGGTAAAGTAAGCCATCACAGTATCCACGCGGTCGAATCCGCTGTATTCGGGGGCATCGGTCGAGAGCACAATGCGGTATTTTCCGGGGCTCACATCGAGCCCGTAGTCAGAGTAGGAGATAAAGGGGTGAAAGTTAAATACAAACAAAAAACCACTTCGCCCAAACACCAACACCTTACCATCGTTGTTTTCGTGCACCATCACCGGAGCATCGGCAAAAAAATGCGAGGTTTCGTTCCCCAACAGCTTGATCATGTCGCGGTCGAATGCGGCAAGATCCTGAAAACGAAGCGAGCGGTTGTCGACAAGGCTCCACTGTCGGCGGGCATACGCATACGACCAATTGTTGCCCTCTCGTGGAAAGTCAATCCACTCGGGATGGCCAAACTCATTCCCCATGAAGTTGAGGTATCCGTTCCCCGCGGTGGCAAAGGTGATAAGCCTGATCATCTTGTGAAGGGCTATCCCCCGGTCGACAATCGGATTGAGATTGGCACGCGACATACCACTATAAATCTCCTTGTCGACAAGGCGGAAAAATAGGGTTTTGTCACCCACCAGGGCCTGGTCGTGCGATTCGGCATATCCCACGGTTTGTTCGTCCGAACGCTTGCGCGACAATTCGTAATAGAGTTCGCCCATGTTCCACGATTCATCGGGATGATCCTTTACCAATTTAATCCAGTAATCAGGAGTCCCCATGGCCAGGCGGAAATCGAATCCGAACCCCCCTTTATCCTGGGGACAGGCAATACCCGGCATGCCGCTCATCTCCTCAGCCACGGTGATTGCGCTCCCCCTAAACTGGTGAATTAGTTTGTTGGCCAGAATCAGGTAGTGGATGGCATCCGGATCTTCGGAGCCGTCGAAATAGAGTTCGTACCCCGTAAAGTCGCGCTCAAGCCCATGATGCGTATAGAGCATACTGGTGACCCCATCGAAACGGAATCCGTCGATATGGTACTCCTCCAGCCAGAATCGGCAATTGGAAAGCAAAAAATGGAACACTTCGGGCTTCCGGTAGTCGAAACAGAGTGAATCCCACGCGGGATGGTTTCGGCGAGGTCCGCTGTGAAAAAACTGATATTCGGTACCATCGTAATGGTTCAACCCCTCTAACTCATTTTTTACCGAATGCGAATGCACCAGGTCCATAATGACTCTGATACCAAAACCGTGTGCTTCATCAATGAGCTGCTTCAGATCGTCGGGAGTGCCAAACCGAGAACTCACGGCAAAAAAGTTCGACACATGATAGCCGAAGGAGCCGTAATAGGGGTGCTCCTGGATGGCCATCAACTGTATGGTGTTATAACCCGCCAACACAATTCGAGGCAATACCAGAGTACGAAACTCGTTAAAGGAGCCTATTCGCTGCTCTTCGGTGGCCATGCCCACATGAGCCTCGTAAATGACAGGTGAGGCGTCGCCAGAAGGAACCATTGCATCGCAAAGCCATTTGTATGGGGTTTCGGGATCCCAAATTTGCGAGGAAAACATGAGGCTCTCCATATCCTGAACGGCTCTGCGGGTCCACGCGGGAATCCGCTCTGCCTGCCCCCCATCCCAACAAATAAGCAGCTTATAGATGGTTTCGTGACCCACAATGGTGCCTGGAACAAAGAGTTCCCACCTTCCGCCCTCAAGGGGATTGAAGGCAAACTCGGGAAGGGGCTGCCAGCCACAAAAAGGACCGACGAGGAAAACTTGGCGGGCATTGGGGGCCCATTCTCTGAAAACCCACCCCTTATCGGTGCGATGAACGCCAAAGTAGTGGTGCCCGCAAGCGAAATCGGAGAGTGAAGCGCCTCCTGTTAAAGAGATCTCCTTTGCGGCAGCCCCTTTTAACCGACCGATAATTTGATCGGCAAAAGGCTCCAGAAGGGGATCTTGCTCAATAATAGGCAGCGTTTCCATAAAAGCAGCATCATCAACCATTTTCTAAAGGTGGAGAATTCGGCCGAACTCTCCAAAGGAAACATTTATTATTTTTGCACAGCCAAAACAGAACAGACAAGGTGAAGGCGCCGTTTTGACGCTTAGGAAATAGAGAATAAAATGCATTGAATCTTTTGGTTATTTGCGAACAAACTGTACCTTTGCAAACCGTTTGTGAAAATAGAATCTCTTAAGGCATAAGTGTTATGAAAAAGGACCTGCATCCGAAAAACTACAGATTGGTGGCATTCAAGGACATGTCGAACGAACATACCTTCATTACCCGTTCGACCGCTGCTTCCAGGGAAACCATTGATATCGACGGAGTTGAATACCCGTTGATTAAGCTTGAAATCTCCAATACGTCGCATCCCTTCTATACCGGCAAGATGAAGCTGGTTGATACCGCCGGACGTGTTGACAAGTACATGAGCCGATACAAAAACTACAATAAGAAATAGTCTCCCTATCCGGGAGCCCTTCTTACTGTTCCGAGTTTTTGTCCGGTATCGGACTCTGTGGAAAATGTAAAAAAGGCCGTTGCTGACGAAAAAAGTTAGCAACGGTCTTTTTTTTACTGCTCTAATGCAGCGCTGGCGCGCAATGCGCTAATGCAACAATACGCTAATCGTCTTTGGCGCTCTGCCTAATTGGATGATACTGCCTCTTCCGAGAGGATCAGGCCATCCTGCATGGTGAGTTTCCTGTGCGACTTCGCTGCCAGATGCTCATCGTGCGTTACAATCACGAAGGTTTGCCCAAAATGGCTGCACAAGGTAAAAAAGAGATTATGCAACTCCTCCTTGTTGTGCGAGTCGAGATTGCCCGAGGGTTCATCGGCAAACACCACCAAAGGATCGTTGATGAGCGCTCTGGCCACTGCAACACGCTGCTGCTCGCCTCCGGAGAGCTGACCAGGCTTATGGTCGAGCCGCGAAGAGAGCCCCATGAAGTCGAGGAGTTCCGCGGCCTTTTTTCGGGCCGCATCGGCCGAAAGGCCGGCAATCCAAGCCGGAATGCAGACATTTTCGATAGCAGTGAACTCGGGAAGAAGGTTGTGAAATTGGAAGACAAAACCTATTTTCCTGTTACGCACCTTGTCGAGAGCCCGTTGCGGCATCCCGGTAACCTTGATTTCGTCAATAAAAACCTCGCCCGAATCGGGGCGCATTAAGGTACCCAAAATTTGCAACAGGGTGGTTTTTCCGGCGCCACTCGCACCCACAATCGAAACCACTTCGCGAGAAGGAATAACCACATCAATTCCCTTCAGCACTTGCAGGGAGCCGAACGATTTACAGATTTGTACGGCTTTTATCATGTGGGTCAGGCCTCTTGCGAAGGCTGCGATGGGTTTTCGGGATCCGTAGCAGGCGCTTCAACCGACGCGGTCTGTTGTCGGTAATAGTAATCGTCCATCACGGGTTCGTCTAACGAAGCCGAAGAGGTTTGTTCGGAAGGGGCCGCCGAAACGACCGAAACGGCAGTCGGTTGGGGATAATCGGAGAGTTCGGGGGCAGGTTCATCGCCGTTGTAGTTGCCGGCCGAAGTATCATTGCCCCATTCAGGCGCACTGCCCACAGCGGCAGCACCTGTTAACCAGGTTGCCTGATTAGAATCGGAATCGGCCTGGTTCACGGCATCGGCCAAATCTTCGGCCGGATTAATGGCCTCCTTTTCGAAAGTTTCGGTGAGATTGCTTTTTATCTCATCCACATCTTTACGCAAATCTGAAAGAATCCCCCCGTCGACCGAAGATATCTCACGCTTGATGTCGTCAGATGCTTTTTTAAACTCACGAACCCCCTTCCCGAGCCCTTTTGCCAGTTCGGGAATTTTGTTCGCGCCAAAAAGGATCAACACAAACAGTAAAATCAGAAATATTTCGCCTCCGCTAATCATATGTTATGGCCTTGGGCAGTTAATCATCGAGCAAACCTTTCAAAATCCCCCTCTTAGAAGAGCGGACAAATTCGATAATGGTGTTTCTCTCTTCGGTGGCATCAAAGTTATCCTCAATAAACCGGATTGCATCAGCATAATTCATGCCTTGATTAAACAGTACCCGATAAATATCCTGAATTTCGTTGATTTTATCGTTTCCAAAGCCTCTGCGACGGAGCCCTACGGTGTTAAGACCACAGTATGCAAGGGGTTCGCGACCGGCAATGATGTAAGGGGGTACATCTTTTCCTACAAGCGAACCGCCACGGAACATCACGTGTTCGCCCACCTTCACAAATTGGTGAATCATGGTTCCCCCGCCCAAAATTGTCCAGTCGCCCAACGAAACTTCGCCGGCGATTCCGGAGTAGTTTACCAGCACACAGTGGTTGCCCACTACGCAGTCGTGGGCAACATGAGTATAGGCCATCAGGAGGCAGTCGGTTCCCACAAGGGTTGTGCCCTTCGAAGCCGAACCTCTATTCACGGTGGCACACTCGCGCACAGTGGTGCGGTCGCCAATCTGAGCAAGGGAGTACTCGCCGTTGAACTTAAGGTCTTGCGGAATGCCGGCAATTACGGCACCGGGAAAAATGCGGCAGTCGTTCCCGATTCTGGCACCATCCATAATAATGGCGCCTGATCCGATCCAACAATTATTACCAATCTGCACATCGGCCGAGATATTTGCAAAGGGCTCAATGACTACGTTTTCGCCGAGCTTTGCATCGGGATGAACAAAAGAAAGGGGGTGTATATTCATGGTGATGATATTATTACGCTTTGTTTTTAATAATCTGAGCCATCAGTTCGCCTTCCGAAACGAGGGTTTCGCCTACAAAGGCCTGACCAAACATCATTACGATACCCCTGCGGATATCTTCGGTAAGTTCAAGCTTGAGAATCAGGGTGTCGCCGGGAACTACCTTCTTTTTAAACTTCACTTTATCGATTTTCAGAAAGTAGGTGGAGTAGTGCTCCGGATCGGGAACGGTGCTCAAGGCAAGGATACCTCCCACCTGCGCCATGGCTTCTATCTGTAAAACGCCCGGCATAATCGGCTCATCGGGGAAGTGACCCATGAAGAAGGGTTCGTTCATGGTGACGTTTTTTACCCCCACCACCGAGCGCTCATCGAGATAAATGATTTTGTCGACCAAGAGCATAGGAATACGATGCGGAAGAATATTCTTGATGCCGTTTACATCGTAAACCGGCGTTTGCATGGGATCGTAAACCGGAATCCGGACTTTAGCAGACTCTTTTCGAATGAGTTGTCGTACATGTTTGGCCAGTTCGGTATTGGCAAGATGACCCGGACGCCTGGCAACTACACGGCCCACAATGGGCATCCCGATAAGCGAAAGGTCGCCTACCAAATCGAGCAGTTTGTGGCGGGCAGGTTCGTTGTTGTAGTGCAGTTCCAGATTGTTCAGCACCCCTTCGGGCTTCACCCTGAGATTCGCCATATTGAACAGTTCGGCCAGATGCGACAATTCGGAGGGGTCCATGGCCTTCTCGGCGATCACGATGGCATTCTGCAGATCGCCTCCTTTAATGAGATTGTGTTTGAAGAGCGCCTCCACTTCGTGCAGGAACACAAAAGTGCGACACATGGAGATCTCCTTTTCAAAATCGGAAATTGCGGGGAGCGAAGCGTACTGGCTTCCCAACACCTTCGAATTATAGTCGATCATCACATCGGCACTGAAGTGGTCGGCAGGATAGATGCAGATGCTGACACCCCTCTCGGGTTCGTTGTATTCGATAGGTTCCTTAACCACATAAAACGCACAAGGGGCCTCCTGTTTCACAATGCCTGCCTCGTGAATTGCCTTCACAAGTAAGGAGGAGCTACCGTCCATGATGGGGGCTTCGGGGCCGTTAATCTCTATTAGGGCGTTGTCGACCGACATGCCGGTCAAGGCAGCTAAAACATGTTCTATGGTGCTAACTTTTGCCCCGTTCTCAACAAGGGTAGTTCCGCGCGAAGTGTCGGTAACAAACTCGGCAAGTGCGTGAATCAGTGGCTTCGATTCGAGGTCGACCCTACAGAAAACATATCCGTGGTTTACGGGGGCCGGATGAAAGGTCAGGGTGACAGGCAAACCGGTGTGAAGCCCTTTTCCGGTTACTGACACAGGTTTGCCAATGGTCTGTTGCTGTCTTGCTATCATTGGGTGAAGGTAAGGTTACAAAAGATTCTTCATCTGTTTCTCGAGTGTTTCCATTCGAGTACGGAAGTCGGCCAAATGTCTGAAGAGAGCCGCTGCACGGAGGTAATCGCGAAGTTTGAAGGCAGGCGAACCCATTACATCCTCGCCCGATTTCACGTTGCCCATAATTCCCGATTGAGCCCCGATTTTTACATTATCGCCCACTACAGCGTGGCCGGCAATTCCGACCTGCCCGCCAAACATACAGTGGCTTCCTATCCGTGTCGACCCCGAAATGCCGGTTTGCGAAGCAATCACGGTGTGTTCGCCCACTTCCACATTATGCGCAATCTGGATCAAATTGTCGAGTTTGGTGCCCTTCCGAATCCGGGTAGAGCCCATGGTTGCCCTGTCGATGCAACTGTTTGCCCCAATCTCAACTTGGTCTTCTATCACTACGTTGCCAATTTGGGGAATCTTTTTGTAGACGCCGTTGTGGGGGGCAAAACCAAACCCGTCGGCACCGATTACGGCACCCGAATGCAGAATGCACCCCTTTCCGATGCGACATCCGGCATACACCTTAACACCGGCGTACAGAGTGGTATCGTCGCCCACCTCTACGCCATCGCCCAGATAAACCTGGGGAAAGATCCGCACGTTGTTTCCAATGCGTACGTTCCGACCAACTACGACGAAGGCGCCGATATAGGGGTTTTCGCCAATCTGCGCCGATTCGGAGATGCTCACCTGCGTGTCGATACCTGTTTCGCGGGGTTTGGCCGCTTCGTACAACTCCAGCAGCACTGCCAGCGACTGATAGGGGTCGTCTACTCTGATAAGGGTGGTCGAGACCGGCGAAGCAAGAAGCAACTCGTTCGAAACCAACACAACCGACGCTTGGGTGGTGTAGAGGTATTTTTCGTATTTAGGGTTCGACAAGAAACAGAGCGTTCCCGGCTTTCCCTCCTCAATTTTTGAAATGCCGCTGACCGTTATCAGGGGGTTGCCCTCAATACGGCCCTGCAGCACGTCGGCAATCATTTTGGCAGTGAATTCCATTGAGTCGTGGCAAATTTGGGCAAAGGTAAAAATTTATTTCTTAGAAAATTCCCTCTTTGGGATAGCAGAGGTAATGCTTCTCAACCATTTTGGCTAATCCTGCAAGATTTTCCATATCGGAAACCTCGTAAAGGTCGCGAAGGGTTCCATCCTTCATCTGAATCAGGATCTTTGCAGAGTCGGGATTGTAGGCATGATTCACAATCTGACCCTGAAAAACAAAGTAGGCGGCCTCTTCGGACGAAAGCCCCCAAGCCGCAGAAACGGCATGCCTTCGCTGCTCAATCAGCGCGTAGTCGAAGGAGTCGGTCTGAATCTCGGTACGAAAGAGCCTGCGGGCCATAAAAGCGTGCGAAAGCCGTGAGAGCACCCTGTCGTGATGCGAAGCCCAGGTCTTAACCGAAACCAGCACATCGTCGTCGGAAAGCGCCGCATACTGGTTGAGCAGTTGGGAGGGTTCGTACCCTCCGGCTCCGCGCAGGAAAAAGGCCAGAGCAGGAGAGGCAAAGAGCGACTCGCCTTGGGAGGCCAACCACCGAGCCCTCTCCAAAATTCGGATTAAGAGCATCTCGACCGAAATGGCCGTTTTATGATAATAGACCTGCCAATACATTAATCGACGGGCAATCAGAAACTTCTCTATAGAATAAATCCCTTTGGCCTCCACGGCCAACTCGTCGTTGCAAACGGCAAGCATCTTGATAATTCGGTCGGAACTAACCACCCCCTCAATAACCCCGGTAAAAAAGCTGTCGCGCTTGAGATAGTCGAGTCGATCCATATCTAATTGCCCGGAAACCAACCGATGGAGAAATTTCTTGTGATACCTGCCGCTGAAAATCTCGATGGCCAGTGAAAGGCGCCCTCCCGTTTGACGATTGAGCTCCTCCATAAACATAAGCGAAAGTGTCTCATGCCCGAAACCGGTTACAATCGACGATTCGAGCGCATGAGAGAAGGGGCCGTGCCCGATATCGTGCAACAAAATGGCAATCATAACTGCTTCGGCCTCGTTGTCGGAGATGTCGCAACCTTTGCTCCGAAGCACATCGATTACCTGATCCATCAGGTGCATGGCCCCCAAGGCATGTTGAAAGCGGGTATGCTGGGCCCCGGGGTATACAAAGTGGGCCAGCCCCAACTGCCTGATCCAGCGGAGGCGCTGAAACCAAGGGTGCTCAATCAGCGTAAGGCAGAGCGCCGTGGGAATGCGCATAAAGCCGTGCACCGGATCGTTCACAATTTTCGGCTTATAAGGCAAGTTGACCATAATCGGGGTGAAGATTATACTCCCGCAAAGATGCCATCTTTTTTTCATTTACGGGTTTAATTGCGTAACATTGCCTCACTAGTAGAGGCACCGTATGTGGTTTTTATTCAGAAAAGAGATTCAATCATTTTTTTCGTCTCTTGCCGGTTATCTGGTACTTGCCCTGTTTGCTCTGGCCACGGCGCTTTTTCTCTGGATTCTTCCGGGACCCCTTAACCTACAGGAGCAGAAATATGCCGTTCTCGACCCGCTATTTGAGATGGCGCCATGGCTCTTTCTCTTTTTGGTACCGGCCATCACTATGCGCAGTTTTGCCGAAGAGAAAAAGAACGGCACGCTCGACATTCTCTATGCCAAACCGCTGAGCGACTCCTCCCTCATTCTGGGTAAGTTTTTCGGATCGCTTGCCCTGCTGGGTCTCTCCCTGCTGGTGGTTCCCCTCTATCTGATAACCCTGGCACACCTCTCCTCCCCACCGGGCCAGCTCGACTCGGGCGCTATCTGGGGCGGCATTCTGGGCCTTTTAATGCTGGGAGGCCTCTATACCGCAGTAGGTATCTTTGCCTCGACCGTCACCAACAACCAGATAGTGGCCTTTTTAACGGCCGTACTCCTCTCTCTGTTCCTTTACCAGGGATTTGAGTGGATTGCCCTGGCAACCTCCTTCAACAAGGCACCGCTTTTCTGGCAGGAGATGGGACTGCAGGCTCATTACCACTCAATCCGCAGGGGCGTGTTCGACACGCGCGACGCCCTCTACTGCCTTACGGTTACTGCCGGTTTTCTACTGTTGAGCCATCGGGTACTCTATCACCGACACGGCAGCGATGCCCTGGCGGGTCGGGCACAAAAAAGAGCGAGCGGCAGGCTACTGTTGGGAATGGCTCTGCTGGCTCTCCTGTTGGTCGGCTCGCGCTACGGGTTTGTGCGGCTGGACCTTACTTCGGGCCAGCGATTTACCCTTTCGGCTTATACAAAGGAGAGGCTCTCAAAGATAGACCAACCCCTGAAGGTGACCCTGCTGCTCAATGGAGCACTTCCGGCCGAATTTTCGCGTATGCAACGAGATGTGGAGGAGTTCCTTTGGGAGTGCAATGTCTGGGCTTCGCAACCGGTTCTGATAGAAAAAGTGAACTGGCAAAAGATGTCGGCTCGCGAACGGGATGAGCAGAGCAACTTCTGGATGGAAAAGGGATTTGTGCCTTTCGATGTGGAGGAGAGAGCCCCTGACGGAACGCTGAAAAGGTTGTCGATCTTCCCCGGCATCTACCTCTCCGCAACGAAAGGAGCCATTGCCGTGAACCTGTTGCAGCACAACAGCCGTGTATCGCTTGGCGATCCGCTGCATTCGGCTATCGAAATGCTGGAATATGAATTCATCTCGGCGCTTCGTACCCTGCAACAGGAGCAAATAGAAAAGATTGCCTTCCTGGAGGGACACGGCGAATGGAATGAGTGGGAAACGGAGGATATTTCGCGCGAACTCTCGCGTCGTTTTCAGGTTGACCGGGGCAGCGCTGGCGAGAACTACAACCTGCTGAATGCCTACAAGGTGTTGATTGTGGCCGGACCTAAAAGACCCTTTGCCGAAGCCGACAAGCGGGCAATAGACAGTTACCTGATGCAGGGAGGGCGCATCTTATGGCTGGCCGACGGGGTATGGGTCGATACCGACAGCCTCGCCACGGGTCGTACACTAGCCTATGCTCCCGATTGGGGCGCCGACGATCTCCTCTTTACCTACGGGGTTCGGATTGCCCCTTCGCTACTTCGCGACCGGCAGTGCAGTTTTATGGTTGTGAGCCGAAGAGGAACCGATGGACAATCGACCCTCACCCCCATTCCCTGGCCTTTTTGGCCCCTGCTCTCGCCCGGCGGAAACCATCCTCTTTCGAAACACAGCGGCCTGATTCTGGCCCGATATGCCAGCCCCATCGATACCGTTGGCGAAAACCTTGATGTACGAAAAACTATACTGCTGGCTACTTCGAAGAGCGCCCAACTGCTTTCGACACCTGCTGCCATCGACCTGAACAGCGAAAGCCTTCCCGAAGCAGAGGGGGGGCACTCCTATCCGGTGGCTATATTGCTTGAGGGTCAATTTCCTTCGCTCTTCCGCAACAGAGAGCCTCTGATTCGTGAGGGTAAGCCGATAACAAAAAGCGAACCCACCCGGATGATTGTGATTTCGGATGCCGATATGATTAGGAATGAGGTGAAGATGACCCCTTCGGGCCCTATGGTGGCCCCTCTCGGTTACGATGAGGCTACTCGGCAATGGTTTGGAAACAAAGAGCTGATAGCCAACTTTGTATACTACTTAGCCGACGAAACCGAACTGGCCGCCTTGCGCAACCGGAGTGTAGCGCAGTATCCTATCGACAGGCTGAAGATGGAGAAGGAGAAGCACTTTTGGAAGGCTTTTCATTTGGCTTTTCCGCCTCTGCTTTTGGCTATTGCTGCTCTGGCCGTGACCGCTCTGCGCAGGCGCAGATATGCCCGGTAATAGACCCTGATCTACCAGCCGGCAATCGGGGTTACATTGCCCACCACTTTATCGCCCTCTTTCACCGAGATATCGGTATCGAGCGGGAGAAAGAGGTCGACACGCGAGCCGAACTTGATAAAGCCCAACTCCTCGCCCTGCACAACGCTTTGACCCTCTTTTGCGTAACAGACCACTCTGCGGGCCACTGCGCCCGCTATCTGGCGAACCAGGATTTCGCGACCCTTTGCATCCTTGATAACAACCGAAGAGCGCTCATTCTCGGACGACGATTTGGGATGCCAAGCCACTAGGTTTGCCCCGGGATGATAGGCCGAAAAGACCACAGTGCCACTAATGGCATAGCGATTCACATGCACGTTGAGGGGGCTCATAAAAACTGAGACCTGCAGGCGTTCATCTTTGAAGTATTCGGGTTCGAACACCTTTGTTACCACCACAACCTGCCCGTCGGCCGGGCAGAGAATCACCGCCTCATCGGGGGTAACAGGACGCAAAGGATTGCGGAAAAACCACAACAGGAAGAGAAAAAAGAGGAGCGAAGCGGCAGGCAAAAGCCACGAAAAAAAGTGCGAGGGTTTAAAGAACCAGTAAACGAGTACGTTTAACAGGATCAACAGGAATAAGCCACCTGCCAGAATCATGATGCCTTCGTGATGAATTCGAATTTCCAAGATGGTAGGATATGGGGGTTAATAAACAAAGATACGCAAATAGAGATAAACGATGGGCGAGGCAAGAAGAACCGAATCGAATCGGTCGAGCAACCCTCCGTGGCCGGGAAGCATAGTGCCCGAATCTTTGATGTTGAGGCTCCTTTTTAACATCGATTCATTCAGGTCGCCGTAAACCCCGAAGATTGAGATGATGACCGCCATCGCCACCCAGTCGGCAGGCCTGAGGATTGGGAAGCTAAGCGAAAGAATAAAGGCCACCGTTAACGAAAGGAGGGCGCCGCCGGCAACCCCTTCCCACGATTTCTTAGGGGAGATCCGCTTAAAGAGCCGGTGTTTCCCAAAACGGCGTCCTGCCAGGTAAGCACCCGAATCATTGGCCCAAAGCAGGAAAAAGAAGCCCAGCAGCACCTCAGGAGTAAAAAAGATTTCGCCCTCCTTATGTAAAAAAATGAAGTAGTTGAAGAGCGAAAAGGGGAGTGCAATGTACAAGACTCCGAGAATAGAGACCGCAATGTTGTCGAAGGGGCGCAGATTACCCTTATAGAGCTCAGAAATAAAGGTCATTACCAGAATAGGTATCAGGATCAAGAAGATATCCTCATCGACAACGGCTTGGGCGTGAAAAAAAGAGATGACAAAGAGGAGTACCCCCGTGAGAGTACCCAGATGCCTTTGGGCAAGAAGACGTCGCTTAATAACAATCCGGTAGAATTCGTAGATGGTGCCCCCGGTAATGAAAGCAAAGAGCGACAAGAAGGTGAGGGGGTGTACCCATATCCCGGCTACAAGCAAAGCAACGAATAACGCCCCTGTGATGGATCGTTTCAGTAGTTCGTTCACGATTCAACAGTTTCAAGAAAATGTTCGTTCTCCGTTTTCGGCTTTTTCGGTTCCGCCGCTCTCTACGGTAGTCTCGTTGTCGCGCAACTCGCCCGAAGCGTTTTCGGATTCAGGAATTGGGGAGTCGCCGTCATGCTCTTCGGGCAAAGCAGAACTTTCGGCCTCGGCTTCGGCAATGATCTGACCCGAAATGGGCAAATCCTCGCTTTTCCACTGACGTTCGCCAAAAATATGTTCAAGGTCTTCTCGGAAAATCACCTCCGACTCTAAAAGGCGGTTGGCCAGCTTCTCGAACCCCTCGCGGTGGTCGGTTAAAACCTGCTTTGCTCTCTGGTAAGCCTCAGAAATAATTTCGGCTGTCTCCCTGTCTATAATCTCTGCTGTCTTTTCGCTATAAGGCTTCTGAAACGAGAATTCGGCCGAATTAGAGGAGTCGAAAAAACTCTTGTTCCTTAGCTCTTTTCCCATACCGTAGTAGGCCACCATGGCAAAGGCCTGTTTGGTAACCCGCTCCAGGTCGTTCAACGCCCCGGTAGAGACCGTACCGAACACCAACTCCTCGGCCGCACGCCCCCCGAGAACAGCACACATCTCGTCGAGAATCTGTTCGACCGTGGTAATCTGCCGTTCGTCGGGCAGGTACCAGGCGGCTCCCAAAGCTCGCCCGCGCGGGATAATGGTTACCTTAATAAGCGGACTGGCATGTTCGAGCATCCAGCTCACAGTTGCGTGACCCGCTTCGTGAAACGCAATCGTTTTCTTTTCGCGGGGAGAGATCATCTTGTTCCGCTTTTCGAGCCCGCCCACGATACGATCAACAGCGTCGAGGAAATCCTGCTTTTCGACCACCTTCTTCCCCTTTCTTGCAGCAATAAGCGCCGCCTCATTGCACACGTTGGCAATATCGGCTCCCGAAAAGCCGGGCGTCTGTTTGGCCAGGAATTCCACATCGAGGCCCTTTTCAATCTTTATGGGGCGCAAATGCACCTGAAAAATGGCACGGCGCTCGTTCAAATCTGGCAGCTCTACCAAAATCTGCCGGTCGAAACGGCCGGCTCTCAGCAGAGCCCTGTCGAGAATATCGGCTCTGTTGGTGGCAGCAAGGATAATGATTCCGGTGTTGGGCGAGAAGCCGTCCATTTCGGTAAGCAGCTGATTGAGCGTATTTTCTCTTTCATCGTTCGAACCCATGTTGGGGTTCTTTCCTCTGGCACGCCCAATGGCATCTATCTCATCGATAAAAATGATGCAGGGGGCCTTCTCCTTGGCCTGCTTAAAGAGGTCTCTCACCCGAGAAGCGCCTACCCCCACAAACATCTCCACAAAATCGGAACCCGAGATGGAGAAGAAGGGCACATTGGCCTCTCCGGCAACCGCTTTGGCGATGAGGGTTTTACCAGTTCCCGGAGGGCCTACCAGCAGAGCGCCCTTGGGTATCTTTCCCCCCAGTTCGGTATACTTTTGGGGATGCTTTAAAAACTCCACAATCTCGCTGATTTCGACCTTTGCCTCTTCTAAACCGGCCACATCCTTAAAGGTGGTGCGGACGGCCGTTTCGCGGTCGAAAATTTGCGCGCGCGATTTGCCCACGTTGAAGATACCACCGCCGGAACCACCGCCCGAACCCATACGGCGAAAGAAAAAGACCCAGAATACCACAATCAGAATGACAGGAAGCCACAGAACGGCATCGGTCCAGAAATTCTTTCGGGGTTCGTAGGTAATAGAGACCCTGTCGGCGTCGCCAATTTCGACCTGCGCTTCGGTCATATTTTTTTCGAAGGTTTCAACCGAACCAATCGCAAAGCGGAAATGGGGTCCCTTTTGGGGAATCGACATCATCCCGTTGTCGAGATACTTTTTGTAGTATTCGCCTTTAAGCCGCTCTTGCCTGATAAAGACCTCTACATCGGCATTGTTCACCACAACCACCTTTTCCACGTCGCCTTTCAGCAACATCTCCTGGCGAAAGGTTTTCCAGTCGGTTTCCTGTGGAGAATCACCGTAATTGAAAAACTGCATGGCCACAATCACGAAAAAGACCAGCATATAGACCCAGTAAATATTGAATTTGGGCCTTATCGGGCCGGGCAGTCCGGGCTTCTTTCCGTCGGACGAGGGCTTCGCCTGTGGTTTTTGGTCTGTTTCCATAGAGTTATTCAAGAAGTTTCTTTTTTTTGGAAGGCAGCGGCATATTACCGGCCTCGGCGTAGTTAATCAACACTCCGTCGGCCCACAAGTCTTCCAGCTTGTAATAGTCGCGGTACTCCTTCAGAAAGATGTGTACCACCACATTCTCAAAAACCAGAAGCACCCACTGGCTATTTTCGAAACCCTGCCGGCGAAGGATCTTCAGATCGAGCTTTCGCGCAACCTGTTCCTCAACAAAGTTAGCAATGGCTCCCACCTGCGGCACTGAATCGCCGTGACAGATTACAAAGTAGTCGGCAATGGCGTGGCCAAGGTGCGACAAATCTATGCTGATCAAATCTCTTCCCTGCTTCTCATCTATAGCATCCAGGATAACCTGGAGCAGGGGTTCTGTTTCGCGAAGCTTGTTTTTATTCATCAAAAGGTTGTTATGCCAACGGCGGTACCCGAACAAACCCTATTTTTGCAGAGCTATTCGACCCGCAAAGGTAATATAAACCTGTAACTTGTCAAACCTCAAGCGCTACCACACTACCAACAATAGAGGAAAACTTTTTGTTCAATCATGACAGCTATCATCCATCTTCCCGAAGTGGGTTCAACCAACACCTACACCACCGACCTGCTGGCAACACAATGGCCCGAAGAGGGTACCGTTTTCTGGACTTCCTGCCAAAGGGCCGGTCGGGGGCAGGGAAGCAACGTCTGGGAGAGCGAACCGGGCATGAATCTCTGTTTTTCGATAGTTCTTTACCCCCATTTTATGCCGGTAGCCAAACAGTTCCGCCTGTCGAAATTGCTGGGGGTAGCCCTTGTCGATTTTGCTGATGCATTGGGTGTAAAGGAGGCATCGGTAAAATGGCCCAACGATCTCTATGCAGGCCAACGCAAACTGGGTGGAATTTTGGTTGAAACGGCGGTCACCGGAAGTACCATGAAATATGCGGTGGCAGGCGTGGGAATTAATGTAAATCAAACCGCTTTCAGCTCGGCCCTGCCCAACCCGGTTTCGCTCGTTGAGGTGGCCGGAGGCCCCTTCGAGCCCGCGGCGCTCATGCCGCAGTTGGCCCGCTCTATACTGCAACGTTATGAGCAGGCCCGTAACGGACAATTCGCAGAGATAGACCATGATTACCACGCCCGACTCTATCGGAAGGGGGTGCTTTCGACCTATGCAGATGCCACTGGAGAGTTTGCCGGAACCATAGATAGAGTGGGCGAAGAGGGGCGGCTATATATTACAGGAGCAGGGGGAAAAGAACGAAAATACTGGTTAAAAGAGGTGGTTTTTATGTGACCCTCCCCATTTGTTTTCCGTATATTTGTCAGCAAAAATTCCGAGAAACAGGTATGGTTGCAGAGTACAAAGATGAAGACATCAGAACACTGGCTTGGCAGGAGCATATCCGCCGCCGTCCCGGGATGTACATTGGGAAGTTGGGCGACGGCACTTCGCCCGACGACGGGGTCTATGTCCTCATCAAGGAGGTGCTCGACAACTCTATCGATGAGCACATGATGGGATTTGGAAAGGAGATCCAAATTACCATCGACAACCGCAAAGTCCATGTGCGCGATTTCGGGCGGGGTATCCCGTTGGGCAAGGTGCTCGATGTGGCCTCTAAGATGAACACCGGCGCCAAATACGACTCAAAAGCATTCAAAAAATCGGTAGGCCTTAACGGCGTAGGTATCAAGGCAGTGAATGCCCTTTCGTCGGAGTTTTGCATTCAGTCGTTCCGCGACGGACGCGCAAAAAAGATCTCCTTTTCGGAAGGTGTGGTGGTTGTCGAATCGCCCGAGCAGGATTCGCCCGAACCCAACGGAACGCTCACCTCATGGGTGGCCGACGAGTCGCTCTTCGGGAATTACGAATTTAACCGCGAGTATCTGGAAACGATGGTCAGAAACTATGTGTTTCTGAACTCCAGTCTCATCATCCGGCTCAACGGAATCCGCTTTTTTTCGAAGAATGGTCTGCTCGACCTGCTGAACGAAAATATGAGCACCCCGGGGATCTACCCTCCCATCCACCTCAAGGAGGAGGATATAGAGATTGCCCTCTGCCACGGCAACCAGTACGGTGAGGAGTATTACAGTTTCGTAAACGGACAGTTCACCACCCAGGGGGGAACTCACCTGGCCGCTTTCAGAGAGGCCTATGTGAAGACCATCCGCGATTTTTACAAAAAAGATTTCGAGGCAACCGATATCCGGGCATCTATTGTTGCAGCAGTGAGCGTGAAGATTGAGGAACCGGTCTTCGAATCGCAAACCAAAACCAAACTGGGTTCAAAAGATATGGGGCCTCAGGGCCCATCCGTCAGTAAGTTTATTCTCGACTTTCTGAAGAAAGAGCTCGACAACTATCTGCACCGAAACTCCGATACAGCAGAGCTTCTGCTGCGTAAGATTGTGGAGTCGGAGAAGGAGCGGAAGGCTATGGCTGGTATCAGGAAGCTGGCAAAGGAGCGAGCCAAAAAGGTGAGTCTCCACAATAGCAAACTGCGCGACTGCCGACTCCATCTGGGCGATAAGCACGAGAGGAACGAGGATAGTTCTATTTTTATTACCGAGGGCGACTCGGCCAGCGGATCGATTACCAAAAGCCGCGACGTAAATACCCAGGCGGTGTTCAGCCTGAAGGGCAAGCCCCTGAACTCTTACGGGCTTACCAAGAAGGTGGTATACGAAAACGAAGAGTTCAATCTGTTGCAGGCCGCCCTGAATATCGAGGAGGGAATAGATAACCTGCGATACAACAAGGTGATTATTGCCACCGACGCCGACGACGACGGAATGCATATCAGACTTCTGATACTCACGTTTTTCCTGCAATTTTTTCCCGACCTGATTAAAAACGGGCATCTCCATATTCTGCAGACCCCCCTTTTCAGGGTGCGCAACAAGAAAAAGACCCTATATTGCTATTCCGACATCGAACGGGCCGACGCCTGTCGGGAGCTGGGACCAAACCCCGAAATCACCCGCTTTAAAGGGCTAGGCGAAATTTCGCCCGATGAGTTTGTACACTTCATCGGACCCGGCATTCGCCTGGAACGGGTTAAGTTGCGCAAGTCCGACAATATCAAAAATATGTTGGAGTTTTACATGGGTAAGAATACGCCCGACCGACAGAATTTCATCATCGAGAAGTTGCGCTTCGACGAAGACCCGGTGCCCGAAACTGCCGAAGTAGCCGTATAAATCTTTAAGGAACTGAACCGGTACCATGCAAGATGATTTGACACGCGATACCACGGGCCCTGAGGGTCACGGCAGTTCCGCCCCCCACGAGGAGGGCGGAGCGCTTCACGAGGATACACCCAAGATGAATACCCTTTCGGGCATGTTCGAGGATTGGTTTCTCGACTACGCATCGTATGTTATTCTCGAAAGGGCCGTTCCCCACATCGACGACGGCCTGAAACCGGTACAGCGGCGCATCCTGCACTCCATGAAGAGAATGGACGACGGCCGATTTAACAAGGTGGCCAATATTATTGGACATACCATGCAGTTTCACCCCCACGGCGACGCCTCCATTGGAGATGCCCTTGTCAATATGGGGCAAAAGGAGTTGCTGGTTGAAACCCAGGGGAACTGGGGCAATATCCTTACCGGCGACGGAGCCGCCGCACCCCGGTATATTGAAGCCCGCCTCTCGAAGTTTGCCCACGATGTGCTCTTTAACCCCAAAACCACCCCGTGGAAATTATCTTACGACGGACGCAATAAAGAGCCCATCACCCTTCCTGTAAAATTTCCCCTTCTGCTGCAACAGGGTGTAGAGGGGATTGCCGTAGGGTTGGCCTCGAAGATCCTGCCTCACAACTTTCTGGAACTGATTGATGCCTCCATTGCGCACCTACGGGGCGAACCGTTCGAACTCTATCCCGATTTTCCAACGGGTGGATATATCGATGTATCGCGGTACAACGAAGGAATCCGCGGCGGAGTGGTGAGAATCAGAGCAAAAATTGTAAAGATCGACAGTAAGATTTTGGCGATCAAGGAGGTTCCTTTCGGTCGAACTACCTCTTCGCTCATCGACTCCATTCTGAAGGCCAATGAGAAGGGGAAAATCAAAATCCGGAAGATCGACGACAACACCGCCGCCGAGGCCGAGATTCTTGTACATCTTGCTCCGGGAATCTCGCCCGACAAAACTATCGACGCCCTCTATGCCTTCACCGATTGCGAGATCCCTATTTCGCCCAACTCCTGTGTAATCGACGACCACCAACCCCGGTTCCTGGCCGTATCCGATATCCTGAAAATCTCGACCTCCCGTACGGTGAACCTTCTCCGCCAGGAGCTGGAGATCAGGATGGGCGAACTCGAAGAGGATTGGCACTTCTCCTCGCTCGAAAAGATCTTCTTTGAACAGAAAATCTACCGTGAGCTCGAAAAAGATCTGGCATCCTGGGACGCACAGATCGATTCGATTGACAGAGCCTTTATCCCCTTTCGCAAATTGTTTAAGCGAGAGATTCACCGCAACGACCTGTTACGGCTTACTGAAAAACCGGTGCGCCGCATCTCGAAATTCGACCTGAAAAAAGCCGAAGAGCATATCTTGGGCATCGAGGCAGAGATGGCCCAGGTTCTCCACAATCTGGCTCACCTCACCGATTACGCTATAGCTTATTTTGCCGCGATTCGCGAAAAACATGGGAAGGGGCGCGAACGCAGAACCGAGATACGCAGCTTCGACAACATCGAGGCCTCCAGAGTGGTGATTGCCAACGAAAAGCTCTACGTGAACCGCGAAGAGGGGATGATTGGCACCTCCTTGAAGAAGGATGAATTTCTCTGCGACTGCTCCGACATGGACGACGTCATCGTGATTCGAAAAGATGGTTCGTATGTGGTTTCGAAGGTTTCAGAAAAGGCCTTTTTCGGAAAAAATATACAGCATATTAACATTTTCAAGAAAAACGACAGTCGCACCATTTATAACATTGTTTACCGCGACGGCAAAAACGGAGCCATCTTGATGAAGCGCTGCGCCATTTCGGGCATTACACGCGATAAAGAGTACTTCATTACCAAAGGAACACCGGGCACACAGCTTCTCTATTTCAGCGCCAATCCGAACGGAGAAGCGGAGATTCTGAAGGTCTACCTGAAGCCCCGACCCCGATTGAAAAGCTTGGTCATGGAGCTCGATTTGGGACAACTGGCCATCAAGGGGCGAGATTCGCAGGGCAACATCCTCACCCGTCACGGCATCCACAAAATCATGCTTAAGGAGAAGGGATCGTCGACCCTGGGAGGCCAAAAGGTTTGGTTCGACAAAGACATTCACCGATTAAACACCGAAAACCGGGGCACTCTGATTGGCGAATTCGATACGCACGACAAATTGCTGGTGGTAAACAGTTCGGGAAAATTCAGAACCTGCGGGTACGACACCTCTTACCACTTTGAAGAGGATCTGTTGCGGCTCGAAAAATTCGACGGTCACAAAGTCTACACCGCAATCTACCTCGACGCAACCGGCCATTACTACCTGAAACGGTTCTGCTTTGAATCCATTGAGCGGGAGTCGCTCTTTCTTCCCGAAGAGGGGGGGCGGCTCATCTGTCTGAGCACGCATCGCCTACCCCGCTTTCAGGTGACCTATGGAGGGCATCACGCGGGGCGCCCCCCCGAGATAATCGATGGCGAGAGTTTTGTGGCAATAAAAGGGTTCAAGGCAAAAGGGAAACGACTCTCTTCGTACGAAATTGCATGTATCGAGGAGAGTGCTCCTGCCGAACCCGATCCCGAACCCGAAAGCACTTCCGAACCCGAAAGCACTAGTGAATACCTGCCTGTTTCGGGGATAGAACCTGATGTAGAGGCCTTCGAAGAGGAGAGCATCCTAAATGGAGCAGCCGAAATAGTTCCCGCATCGACTGCAGATGTCACATCGGCCACACCGGCCACGGAGAGTGCAGCCCTGCCGAAGGCTCCGAAAAACGAAGAACACGAAGAAAAAATCGTCGATCCCTTCCCCGATATCAAAATGGAGGTAATCAGGCCCGGCGAACAGATGGAACTATTCTAAACACCATGCGCATATTTTTAGTCGGTTTTATGGGGTCGGGCAAGACCAAAATCGGGAAGTTGATGGCTCAGCATCTGGGATACTCCTTCGTCGACATGGATCAGCAGTTAGAGGCCCGTTTCGGCATGTCGGTTTCTCGCATCTTTTCGGAACTGGGCGAAGCTACTTTTCGTGCCGCCGAAAGGGAATGGATCGACAATCTGGCACAATCCGAACAGCTGATTATTGCCACCGGAGGGGGAACTCCCTGCCAGGCAAACAATATGAGCCGCATGATGGAGTTGGGCAAAACTGTATACCTGAAGGTTTCTGAGATAGCTCTTTATACACGCCTTTCGGAGCCCAGACGGAAGGCAAAACGGCCACTGCTTGCAGAGTTGAGCGATGAGGAACTGAAGGCGTATATATATAAAACCATTGCGGCCAGGGAGCCCTTTTACCAACAGGCACACATTGAGGTAAACGGGTCGCTTCCCGCCGAAGAGGTTGTTTCCGACATCATGCGGAAGCTCTTTTAAGGGTATTCCTACTTCTTACCAGAGAAATACTTACTTCATACTTGAGCTATGCCTACCTCTTTTTTAGTGAGGTAAGGGGATATTTGAGTTTCTTGTAGCGAACAAGCTCACCCTTGAACGACCCTGCCCAGACATCAAACTGGATGAGAACCGGCACCTTGTTGGTGTCGTCGGTAAGCCAGATATTCATCCCGTCAGACCGTTTAAAGATGCGTCCGGGTTCAACTACAGGTACCAGCCTGATACAGGAAAAGGTGCCTAGCGAGGTTTTTACAGTTTCGCGCCCCCGATAGATAACATAGAACGGGAAAAGTGCCTTGCTGAAAAAGGTGTCGAAATAGATTATGTCGCCCTCCGACATGATTTCGAAATTGATACGGCGCAGGTAATACAATACCGAGGCCATATCGAGGGTCTTTTCGGGTATCGACAGTTTTCCCTTTTTCTGGCTCTCCAGCATCCCTGCTTCGGGATAAAAGAGCTGCTCATCGTAAAACTTGTAACTTCCCTCTCGCACGTTTCGGATAGCCTTCAGGGGCAGATTGTCGATGGGCCTGAAATAACTCTCGTACACATCGCGTACCTTAAAGATTCCATCGATCATTCCGGTGGTGGCCCCGGACAGAATACTGTGAAACACCTTCTGCCCGTTAAACATCTCCTCGCGCACCACGATAGATCCCTTTCCGGCTGTGATAAAGCCCAGACTTAAGGAGTATTCCAACTCTTCTCCACTCTGAAAAGAGGGTTCAGAGCCAATGGGCGGTTTAATTTTGGCCACCTCGCTAATGGCAGGAGGGAGGCCGGCCTGATCTACATCGGCCACTTTTATGGTGGTATTCACAATCTGGGCTGGAAGTATGGCACAGAAGAGCAGCAAAACCAGAGAACTCAGAAAATTCTTCATCATCGAAGTATTAAGGTCAGGATGGGATACGGTTTCCAAAAACCTTATTTTTGGGAACCGTAGCAATAAAATCCTTTAAATAAAAGGGTTCAAAGTAGGCCACATCGCGAAATTCACCGCGAGAAAAGGCATCTTCCGACAACATACCCATATGGAGGGCCGAAGCGTGGAAGGGGTCAAGAAAACAGGCATTGCGGTGCACGATAATCTCCCTGCATTTGGGGGAGCCGTCGCCAAAGAAACAGACTTCGCCCTTAGCGAGCCACTCCTCATAGGAGTTTGGCTCAACCACACAGGCATTCACCGGCATTAACTCCCGGCCATGCGCATCGAAAACCGCGGTATAAACCTCCATCCTGCGCGCATCGAGCATGGGGACAAGAAAAACTGCCGAAGCGGGAACCCCCAAACGAAGGGCTCCGGCCACCAGGGCATGAAGGGTGGGAATGGCTAAAAGAGGAATATTGGCTCCATAGCACAACCCCTTGGCAACAGAGACTCCAATCCGGAGGCCGGTGTAAGAGCCGGGGCCCATGCTCACCGCTACGGCATCGAGGTCGGAAACGGCGAGCTGTTTCTCTTCGAGGAGCTGCGAAATAAAAAGTGTAAGATCCGAAGCATGATTTCTTCCCGCAAGACTCTCTCGCAACAGAATCGATTTTCCATTGTGACAGAGAGATACAGAACAGATCTCTGTTGCGGTCTCAAGATTTAGGATTAATGCCATATAGATATTTTCTTTCTACCATATATCCATACAAATGGCATGCCCTTTTTTGCGGAAGAGTCTCGGGATCCTCTTTTGCAGGGAGGAGAAGCGTAAGCCCGTCATCGCTTTTTTGCAGGGAGTCGAGGCAGGGTGCTTTCTCAAATTTCCACTTCACTTCGAGGTTGAATCCCTTCTTCAGATCGAGGGTGTCGGAGTATATCTCAATGGCTTCGGGCTGTTTTCGCTCCATCCAATTTCCTGTATCCCACTTTCCGTTGCCGTTGGTATCATGAATGGCGCGCAATCGGTAGCGGCCAGGACGAATGTAGTAGAGACCTGCCACCGTATCGGAAGAGAGGAGGGTCTGACCCATGATTTTATTTGATGTGGGATCCAGAATCTGTAATATCGACTGCCCGCAAAAGGGCGAAGCCGACACCAAAACGCCCGATGATTCGGCCTGTTTCAAGGTCGAGAATCGGAAGACCCTGACGGTATCGTTACGGAAGCCATCCCAGTAACCGTTGATGGCAGCCGAATCGATATAAAACCTGTAAAGCCCCCCCTCTTTTAAGGGCGCCTTAATCCGGAGCCGACGGGGCGAAAGCGAATCGCGGTCGAGGGTAAAGGCGATTGGCGTCAAAACCGAATCAATCTCGACAGTAAATCGCATCCTTGCCTTATCGAAAGCCTTGATTGGATAAACCGCCTCGAGGAGCAACTCCTGTAACGGCGAGATAACCGAAGAGCTGCCACTGAATTTCATGGGAAATTTATCGACTGTCTCCTCAGAGGAGGTTTCGACCGTGCGTCGGGTATTTCGTGAAACTCTGGGAGGGGCTGCCACCGGGCGACCCTTCTTTTTCGCTTTCAGAGCCTTTTTGGCCGCCTTTAGCGAATCTTTAGCGGCCCTTTGCGCCAAACGAAGCGAATCGGCCGTACTAATCAACTCCGGCAGCAGTGCCGTTGCTGATTTGGGCGCAAAAGAGTTTCTGAAAATTATGGTATCAATCTTCTCAATGGGTCGGAAAATGGAATCAGTGCCCATATAGCGGAAAGCCAGGGTAAGACGGTCGCGCTGTGCCAGGAAAGGGTCGGTAATCCAGTAATCGAACGTATCGCGGGTAGCCGATATCTCGGAGATAAAGGAGCTGATACCATACGAAACGAGGGCCGAATCGACCAGCGAAAATTGGGGGTTTGGCAGAAGCGGTTTGTTAAAAATGAGACGGAGGCGCAAGGAGTCTATCCTTTCTTTGGTTTTGATATACTGTACTTTGGGTTGCTCCGAAAAGGAGCGCATCTGCAGATCGAACCGAAAGAATCCGGGATTGCGCCGAAAGAGCGAATCAAGTGTGGCTTGGCGGGTAGGAAGCGTATCGGGTGCTGCATAGCGCGAATCCATAACCACAAGGGTGTCGCAGAAGGCAATTTTTTCGGAGGGAAGGTCAAAGAGATAATTGTTGTTCTCATCGCGGAGGGCAAAGACCAGAAAGGTGTCGGCAGGAATCTGGTGAAGGCGGAACAGCCCGTTTGCATCGATGCGGCCCACCACATCGGGAAGATTTTTCATGGGCACCGAATCTCCCTGTTCGCGATACATCATAATATGCCAACGACCGGTGGTGGAACTCTTGCCGGGAGGCTCCATAGTGTAAGCATCGAGCACCCGGCCAATCAACGAAAGGGAGTCGATGTGGCCTCCGGTCGAAAAGATATATTCGAAATTGAGGGCAGGATTCCCTTCGTTCAGGTCGGTGAGGGCCTCACCAAAATTAAATGTGTAGGTTTGGTTCGGAAGAAGATCTTCTTTCAGATTAACAATCAACGATTTGTTACCCACCACATAGTCGGGTTGCAGCTGGCGAAAGGGAGGCGACACCGAAACGGGGTTTTGCCCGGTCTTCATCTGTACATGCTCATTAAAAAAGAGCTCAAGCCTCTTATCGGTAGCATTTACCGCTCGCATAGCGGGCCTACTGGTAAGGAAAACAGGAGGAATCGTGTCGCGGGGGCCACCCACGGGCGAAGCAATCTTTGCACAGGTAGGGAGCAAAAAGATAGCGCTTAGCAACAAGAGTGCTCTGGTAAGATAACTTTTCAAGATGCCGGAATATGGTGAAATAAACCCAAAAACAGAGGAGCAAACCTACATGATTTTTGTCAATCGACCAAGTGCAGGGAAGGCCGGGAAGCGATTATTGGATTACCCGCTGCCCAAGATTCAGGGCAAGCAACCGCTTCAGTTCGGTCAAGGCGGCAATGCGGCACAGCAAATCGAAGGTCTGCTCGTCCGACGCCGAATGTTCCATGCTTTGAAACGACTCCCTGAGCAGGGCGGCAACCTTTTTATTCTTCAATTCGGCCACACTGAGAGGCACCAACTCTTTAAGCCGCATCTCTTCGGTTTGCACGTAGGCCTCATTGTTACGCCAAATACGGCTAAGCTGATAGTGCGAAGAGATCAGATCGGCCGCCAGGCCGCTCACGGCAGGGTCGGGATGCGTAACAAAAAAACGGGTATCGGGCGGATTCCCGGCCCCTACTCTACTGCAAACCTCATCGAAGATCACGGCAAAAAGTGGATTTTTAAAGGCAATCTCATCACGCATCAACTCCGAAACCAGCCACGCAGCCACCCCGACAGGCGCTTTGTGGGGCTCTTCGGCCGTAGCCCCAAATAGTTCAAAATTGCCGTAGTTAATCAACAAACGGATAATCTCGCGCTCGGCCTGATCTTGATCGTCGCCGGCATAACCGGGCCGGGTCAGGGTGCCTTCGGGAGCAGATAAGGCCCCGGCTTGCGCACCAAAACCGGCTTGCGAGCCAACTCCCATCGAGGAATCGGAACCCATGGGCGAACCTGAATCGGGGCCAAAGCGACCTTCGGCCTGGCGATCACTCTGAAAGAGCCTTTTTTTGCGACGTGCATGCACCTCCGTGTGGAGCACCTGCTCCTCTATCTGCAACAACCGGCTGCAATCCTTCAGATAGACCGCCCGGATAATACCGTCGGGAATGAGCGACACCGAATGAACCACCTCCGAAATCAAGGCGGCACGTTTAATGGGGTCGCTTTTGGCCTCATCGAGAAGCAACTTGATTTTAAAAGAGATGAAGTCGGTTTCGTTTTCGCGAAGGTAGGTGCGCAACGCGGTGGCACTCTGCTTTCGGGCAAAGGAATCCGGATCTTCTCCGTCGGGAAGAAGCAGCACCTTTACATTCATCCCCTGCTCAAGTAGCAGGTCGATACCCCTCAACGAGGCCTTGATACCCGCGGCATCCCCATCATACAAAATAGTCATATTGGGGGTAAATCGCTTCACGAGGCGAATCTGGTCGGGGGTAAGTGAGGTGCCCGAAGAGGCCACCACGTTGACAATCCCGGCCTGATGCAAAGAAAGCACATCGGTATAACCCTCAACCAGATAGCATTTGTCGTCTTGCACAATGGCCTGCCGGGCCTGATAGATGCCGTAAACGATGCGGCTCTTGTGATAGATTTCGCTCTCGATGGAGTTAACGTACTTGGCGCTTTTTTTGTCGGTAACCAGAATACGGCCGCCAAAACCGACTACCCTTCCGGTAAGGTCGTGAATGGGAAATAGAACCCTGCCGGCAAACCGATCATAGGATCCGTGGTCGGTTTTGATAGTAAGTCCTGTCTTTTCGAGAAACTCCATCTTGTAGCCGTCGTGCAGCGCATTCCGGGTAAAGGCGTCGCGGGCTCCAAGCGCATAACCCAGCCCAAAACGGTGGATAGTCTCCTCACTGAAACCCCGCTCAGTAAAATAGGAGAGCCCTATCTCTCTTCCCTCCACTGTTTCTAACAGATTCGCGGCAAAGAGCTTTTGCGCATACTGCGAGAGAAGCATCATGCTTTCGCGGTCGTTCTTTTCCTGCAACGCTTCGGGCGACTCCTCCTTCTCGACAATCTCGATATGGTACTTTCGAGCCAGCCAGCGGAGGGCATCGGCATAGCTCATATGCTCGTGATCCATCACGAAGTTCACCGGATTGCCCCCCTTGCCGCAGCCAAAACATTTGTAAATATTTTTGGCGGGCGAAACAATAAAGGAGGGGGTTTTCTCATTATGGAACGGACATAAGCCCAAGTAGTTTACCCCTCTCTTTTTGAGAGAAACAAACTCCTGAACCACCTCAATAACCTGGGCGGCATCGAATATCCGGCTTATGGTGGCGGGATCAATCATAGATACAAAGGTAGAAAAAGAATCTTCGAATTTGCCTATATTTGCTCATCACAGATTTGTTATGCCAGTAGCCTTAGCCCCCTTCGCATCGCCTCTTTATATGCTTGCAAAGCCCGTGGGTTCGGCTTGTAATCTTGTCTGCGACTACTGCTATTACCTTGAGAAACAACAACTCCATCCGGGGCGTCAGGATATGTCGGACGAAATGCTGGAGCAGTTTACAAGAGAGTATATTCAGGCCCAAACTATGCCTCAGGTGCTCTTTGCGTGGCACGGAGGCGAACCTCTTCTGCGGAAAAGGGAGTTTTACAAAAAGGCCATCCGGTTACAAAGAAAATATGCCGGCCCGTCGAGGCAGGTCGACAACTCGCTGCAGACCAACGGAACGCTTCTCGATGATGCGTGGTGCGAATTTTTTAAGGAACATAATTTCCTTATCGGCATCTCGCTCGACGGTCCCGAACATTGCCACAACCATTTCAGGAGGTATGCTTCGGGGCATGGAAGTTTTGCCGGGGCGATGCGGGGCATTGAGTGCCTTCTCAAACATGGGGTCGATTTCAACATTCTATCGGTGGTTAACAGTTATAACGTACAGTTTCCCGAAGAGGTGTACCGCTTTTTTAAATCGACAGGTGCGCAATTTGTGCAGTTTACCCCGGTGGTGGAGCGCTTCGCAGATTCTGAGGCCGGAAAGGTGAGGCTGGCGTCGGCAGGCAACAGGCTTTCGGAACTGACCCCTTGGTCGGTGAAGCCGCTCGATTTTGGAAATTTTCTCTGCAGGGTATTCGATGAGTGGGTAACCAACGATGTGGCCACTTTTTTTGTGACCCTCTTCGACTCCCTTTTGGCCAACCGCATGGGCGTTCCTCCCGGCCACTGCCACTGGGCACCCACTTGCGGCCATGCGGGAGCCATTGAGTACAATGGAGATGTATATGCCTGCGATCATTATGTATTCGACGAGTATCGACTGGGGAATCTGGCTACTGAGTCGTTAGTATCGATGATGTACAGCCCCCGGCAGCTCCGCTTCGGGAGGGAGAAACAGTCGCTTCTGCCCGGCTACTGCCTGGAATGCCCCTGGCTCAACCTTTGTAATGGCGAGTGCCCAAAAAACCGCTTTACCCTCACCCCCGACGGCGAAACGGGGCTCAACTACCTCTGCCCCGGACTCAGGCTCTTTTTTACACACCTTCATCCCTATCTGGAGTTTATGGCTCACGAGCTGACCAATAAACGGCCACCCGCCAACGTGATGGCGTGGGCCCGGCAACAGCGACTGAAATCGTAATCCCGAAGCACCCTTCACTAAACCACACTTTACCATGCCCCTGCCCGCACCCACTATCCGCGTTGAAAGCCTCCTGCTCCTGGCAGGATCGGTGCTCGTGCCCTCGCTGCAAGCCATGCCTTCGTCGAAGGCGAAACAGCCCAATATCATCTATATTTTGGCCGACGATCTGGGATATGGCGACCTGAGTTGCTACGGGCAACAGCGATTCCAAACGCCCCACATCGACAAGATGGCCGGCGAAGGGATGCGGTTTCTCCGGCACTACGCGGGCTCTACCGTGAGCGCTCCCTCGAGAGCCGCACTCATGACAGGATTCCATACGGGCCACAGCCCCATCCGGGGCAACCGCGAGGTTAAACCGGAGGGGCAGATGCCCATCCCGGCTGCCATACCCACGGTAGCCAATCTGCTTCAGGATGCCGGGTATACTACAGGATGTATCGGCAAATGGGGACTCGGGTTTCCCGGTTCCGAAGGTGACCCAAACAATAAGGGATTCGACTACTTCTTTGGATACAACTGCCAGCGTGAGGCTCACCATTTTTATCCCGACCACCTTTGGCGAAACCAGGAGAGGATCGGATACCCCGAAAACAACACAGCCCAAAAAAGCGGAAGCTTTTCGCACGATCTCTTTGCCGAAGAGGCGTTACAGTTTATCACGAAAAACGCCGAAAACCCCTTCTTCCTCTACCTTACCTTCACCATACCCCACGCCGACCTCGATGTGCCCGAAAACTCTCTGGCTCCTTTCCGGGGTCAATTCGAGGAGGTGCCTTTTAAGGGGGGCAGCTACCTGAAACAGGATGCACCTGCTGCAGCCTTTGCCGGCATGATGACCCGCCTCGACGGCGATGTGGGCCGAATTATTGCACTGGTTCGTTCGTTGGGCATTGCCGAAAACACCCTGATTATCTTTACCAGCGACAACGGCCCACATCAGGAAGGGGGTCACCGACCTGCCTATTTTAATAGTAACGGCGGTTTACGGGGCATTAAACGCGATATGTACGAAGGGGGGATTCGGGTTCCGTTTATCGCATGGTGGCCGGGAGCCATTGAGGCAGGGAGCCTATCCGATCACGTGTGTGCCTTCTGGGATTTTCTGCCCACCGCATGCGATCTGGCCCGCATTACGACGCCCAAAGGGCAAGACGGAATCTCATACCTTCCCGGGTTACTCAACAAGAAGCAGAAAGCACACCCCTACCTCTATTGGGAATTTGATGAGGGAACCGCAAAAAGAGCCCTGCTCGAGAATCCTTTTAAGCTGGTCCGCATCGGACAACCCGGTCAGGCAGGCTACAGGCTGGAGTTGTATAACATAGAAAAAGATCCCTCCGAATCGACCGACCTTGCCGCCTCCATGCCCCAACGGGTAGAAAAAATGGAGATAAAAATGGCGAAGGTTCGGACCCATCCGGAGGGATCGGGAACAAACTAACCCTTTCAGGTTTATTTGTCTAACAGCTCTTTCAGCTTGGCGTGCAGTGCTTCGCCACGCAGATTGCGGGCAATAATTTTGCCTTCGGGATCGAGCAGAAAGTTGCTTGGAATGGAGCGAATCCCGTAGAGAACAGCGGCTTCGTTTTCCCAGAATTTCAGGTCGGAAACCTGGGCCCACTCCAGCTTGTCGTCGGCAATAGCCTTCAACCAGGCATCCTTTTCGCGGTCGAGCGATACGCCAAACACGGTAAAGTTTTTATCCTTGTAGGCCTGATATGCAGCCACTACATTGGGATTCTCAGCGCGACAGGGGCCACACCATGCTGCCCAGAAATCGAGGAGCACATATTTACCTCTGAAAGAGGCGAGCGAAACCGGTTTGCCTTCGGGGTCGTTTTGGGTAAAATCGGGAGCCACTGCGCCTTCCTGTGTGCTCTTCATCTTTTGAACAGTTGCATTCAGTTCGGTAAGGTAGGGACCTGAGGCAATGGCCGGGTCAAACAGGGCAATGCAGGCCTCCAGTTTGGCTGCATCGAGGTTGTAAGCCATGTAGCGCTGCAGAATGAAGGCCAGAACAGTGGAGGTGGGATTCTGCGCAATCAGAGGCTGGATGTCGAAATTTTCGGTCTTCATCAGCGAATCGGTCACCGAACGAAAAAGGTCGTTACTAGCCGAACCTTTGATTTCGGAAGAGTTCAGATCGGCAGCCAAAGCCACTTCGATGGGCGAGTTTTCGAGGAAGAAGGTGATGGGGCGCGACTCCTTACGGGTCAGAGCGTACATCAGAGGGGCCTCAAGGGCTCCCTTGAAGGCGAATTTTCCATCGGTAATCAGGGCAGAATCGACGGTTTCGAAATTGTTACCGCGATATTCCTGAAGAAGCACATACCCTTCCGAAGGTCCGGCCGTGATAGTACCCTTAATTTCAAAGGAGGCATCTTTAGGCTGGCAGGCAACTACGAGGGCCAATAAGGTGAAAAAGAAAAGGATTTTTTTCATACCAGTTTCTGTTTTAGGTCATTGAATGAGAAAAAGAATTTGGGCAAAAGTACGAAATTAGCCGACATAACATTGGGGTTGCAACAGGAATCGAAAAAAAGTGCTTTGCAGGATATTTGGCGTGATTTCTATACCTTTACGCTCTGAATAACCTCTCTTCATTAATCAGAAAACTCCGTGAAACAGATAATTGTATACACTTCGGGCACCTTCGACCTCTTTCACAGCAACCATCTAAAAATGATTAGATATGCCAGAGGGTTGGGCGATGTACTCATTGTGGGTGTAAGCACCGACGAACTGGTAGCCTCCTACAAACAACCCCCTGTAATCCCTTTCGAAGAGCGGATTCAGATTGTTGAAGCGCTCAAGTTGCCCGACATCGTAATCCCTCAACATTCGCTCGACCACACAGCCATTGTGAAAAAGCTCCATATCGACCGCTTTGTGGTGGGCGACGACTGGACCGGAAAGTACGACTATCTGGAAAAAATGGGGGTTGAGGTCTTCTACTTTCCTTACGGAAACGGGGTGAGTACCACCCACCTGAAAGAGCAGATTTACGAGAACTACTCCGTGATTAAAAAGCAATCGGACCGGCATGGAAATCCCGATATCATTGTAGAACCATGAAATATGCCTGCATCACCGGAGGAACCAAGGGGATAGGCAAGGCCACCGCCGTCGCGCTCCTGGAGCGAGGCTACACGGTGATTGCCCTTTTTGCGCACGACTGCGAAGCGGCCTCAGCGATGGAGGCGTCGTGCAACCTCTTATACCCGGGCCGACTTATTACCCTTCAGGCCGATTTGTGTAACGTGGAGGCTATCGAACCGGCAGCATTGGCCATTGAGAAGATAACGCCCTCGCTCCATCTGCTGCTACTGAATGCAGGAATCACTAACCGGAAAGGACCGTTCGAAGTGACCCCTGAAGAGTGGATGCAGGTGATGAACACCAATCTTAACGTCCCCTTCTTTCTGCTGCAAAGGCTACTCCCGCTGATTCCTCCCGGAGGCTCTGTTCTCTTTACCGGGTCGCTCATGGCCATTGCCCCCCATTCGCTGTCGCTCGCCTACGGAGTGTCGAAGGCTGCCGTACATGCCATGGTAAAAAATCTGGTAAAATTCCTCAGCCCGCAGCAAATCCGAGTGAATGCGGTTGCTCCGGGATTCATCGACACGGAGTGGCAAAAAAGCAAGCCCGATGAGGTCCGAACGCGGATTGCCCGGAAGATTGCACTGCAGCGTTTCGGCACGCCCGAAGAGGTGGCCGGGGCCTTCCTCTTTCTTCTTGAGAACCCCTATGCCAATGGCGAAATTTTGGTTTTAAACGGGGGCTACTCCTTTGAATAATTGAGATTAAAACATCTTAACGCCTTATCGTCATGCCTTTTCAACCTGACCAAAAAAAGATGCTGGATCGCTTTCTGACCTACGTGTCGATTGATACTCAGTCGGATCCCGATTCCGATTCCCGGCCTAGTAGTGTTAAACAACTCACCTTACAAAAGATGGTGGTGAACGAGCTAAAGTCGATGGGCATTCACGATGTAGTGCTCGACGACTTCGGATATGTGATGGCCACCATCCCATCGAACGTAGGGTCGAACGTTCCGGTTCTCGGTTTTTTGGCACATGTAGACACCTCACCCGACATGCCTGGAGTAGATGTAAGAGCGCAGATACACACCAACTATCAGGGAGGCGAAATTGTTTTGAATCGCGAAAAAAACGTTGTGCTTTCGCCGGCCGATTTTCCCGGACTGCTCCGTTATGTGGGAAATACCCTGATTACCACCGATGGCACCACCCTGCTGGGAGCCGACGACAAGGCCGGAGTGGCTGCAATTATGGGCATGGCCGAATACCTGATGAAACATCCTGAACTTAAGCATGGCACCATCCGGTTGGGATTTACCGTCGACGAAGAGATTGGACGCGGGGTCGACAACTTTGATGTGGCTCGGTTTGGTGCCCGTTATGCTTACACAGTTGATGGGGGCACCATCGGCGAACTGGAGTACGAAAACTTCAATGCCGCAGAGGCACGCATAGAAATCACCGGGAATAATATCCATCCCGGCGCAGCAAAGGGCAAGATGCGCAACGCGCTGCTGATGGCAATGGAGCTCGACAATCTCCTGCCGGCAAAACAGCGGCCCGAACATACCGAGAACTACGAAGGGTTCTTTCACCTCACCTCGCTCAAGGGGAGCGTAGAGAAGGCAGAGATGGAGTATATTATTCGCGACCACAGTCGCGAACTGTTCGAACAGAAAAAGGCGTTTCTCCTTTCGAAGGCCAATCTTCTGAACCAAAAGTACGGAGCCGATTCGTTTGTGGTGAAACTAAAAGAGGAGTACTCCAACATGCGCGAGAAGATTGAACCGCATATGCACCTGATATACACTGCGCAAAAGGCTATGGAACTGGCGGGTGTGAAGCCAATCATCTCGCCCATCCGGGGAGGTACCGACGGCGCCCGGCTCTCCTATATGGGGCTCCCCTGCCCAAACCTCTTTGCCGGCGGCGAAAATTTCCACGGGAAGCATGAATACCTCCCACTCGAGTCGCTGCTCAAATCGACCGAGGTAATTTTGCATATCATTTCGCTTTACGCCGCCACTCCTGGCGGGATCACCACGGCACCCTAACCTGCCCGTTAATGAAACTCCGTTGTTTTTTTGTGCTGCTTGCGATAACGCTCCTTGCGGCATGCCGGCCCGAACCCCCCGGGCAATTGCTTTCGGACGAGGCGCTTCGCGACTCTGTAACCACACAGTTTAACCGACGGAAAGCGCTGGCCGGAGGAAGAGCCGAAGCGCTCTTTGGGGTATTCGACCAACCCCTCTCGACCCCGCAGAGGGAGGCGATGATGTTTTTATATGCCTATTCGCCCCTCACCGACCTGGCGAATCTCGATGGCGAATATTTTTTGGGCCAGGTGAATGCGGCACTGGCTGCCCGCGACACCTTTTCGTGGGGCCGTCAGATTCCGGAAGGGCTCTTCTTGCACTTTGTGCTCCCCTTCCGGGTAAACAACGAAAACCCCGACACGGCCCGGCAATTCATTTTTGCGGAATTGAAAGAGCGTGTAAAGCATCTCTCACTCTACGATGCGGCGCTTGAGGTAAACCACTGGTGTCACGAAAAGGCGACCTACCGCGCCAGCGACGGCCGAACCTCGGCTCCCCTGGCCACTATCCGCACCGCATGGGGGCGCTGCGGCGAAGAGTCGACCCTTACCGTTTCGGCACTCCGGGCGGTGGGAATTCCGGCTCGCCAGTGCTATACTCCCCGCTGGGCGCACACCGACGATAACCATGCCTGGGTCGAAGTGTGGGTCGACGGCAGCTGGTACTATATGGGAGCCTGCGAGCCCGAACCCGAGTTGAACATGGGGTGGTTCACCATGCCTTCTAAAAGAGCCATGATGGTACACTCCACGGTAATGGGCCCCTACAAAGGCGAGGAGGAGGTTAATTTCGGCAGCCCGCTCTATTCCCGCATCAACATGCTTTCGAACTATGCCCCCGTCAGGAGGCTCTTTGCCAGGGTTACCGACCCGTCGGGGAGAGCTATCGAAAAGGCCAGGGTGAAGTTCAAACTATACAACTATGCCGAACTCTTCCCGCTGGTTGAACAATACACCAACGATGCGGGGTTGGCCTCTGTTACCACAGGAAAGGGCGACCTCTTTATCTGGGCCTCGACCGATTCGCTCTATGGGTACCGGAAGGTGGAGGGCGCCTCGAAAGATACCGTCGATGTGGTATTAGACCGCACTCCCGGCCGGCTCTATTCGGAAGAGTTCAATCTGACTCCTCCCCCCATTGCACCGGTTGCCGCGGCCGACTCGGCCAAAACAGCCTTAAACAATCGGCGTCTGGCATACGAGGATTCGCTCAGGAGCAGCTATACCGCAACGTTTATTCGCAGGGAGGAGGCACTTGCACTGGCACGCGAACTCGGCCTCGACACCACCCTCACCGCCAACCTGCTCACACAAAGCCACGGAAACTGGCAAGAGATGGTCCAATGGCTTAAAGATGAGGGGCGCCAAAGCATGGCTCTGCCCTTGTTGGTCTCTCTCTCGCAAAAAGATCTGCGCGATGTGAAATTCGAGGTGCTCTCCGACCACCTTAACCACTACACCACCTATACCCCTGCCACGCCCCTGCCCGAAGAGCCCTCCTTTCTGGCCCAATATGTGGTTTCGCCCCGTATCCGTCTCGAAAAACTCACTCCGTTTCGCAGCTACCTACAGAGCCGTTTTGGCAAGGCCTTTGCCGACTCGGCCCAAAAAGATATTGAGGTGATTGTAAACTGGATTACCCGCAATATAACAGTAGATCACACCGAAAATTATGTAAACTGCCCCATGTCGCCTCAGGGAGTATACCAGTTGCAGATGGCCGATCCGGAGTCGCGCGACCTCTTTTTTGTGGCTCTCTGCCGTTCGCTCTCGATTCCTGCCCGTATTGACCCTGCCACCGGCACACCCCAATATTTCGGCAAAGGGGGATGGGAGGAGGTTCGTTTGGACCCGGCGCAACAACCCGAGGGCACAGGAAGACTGGTGCTAACCCATACGGGTACCCCCGAAGGAATCCCCACATACTACACCCACTTCACGCTGGGGCGTTTCGAGAAGGGCGATTTTGTGTCGCTCGACTACGAAAGCGACCCGGCGCTGCGCAAATTCCCGGCCCCGCTCGACCTGAAAGCAGGATATTACCGTTTGATGAGCGGAAACCGGCTCGAAGAGGGCACCGTGCTAATGCGCTCCGAATACTTCCGGGTAGAAGAGGGCAAGAACACAAGCATCGAGTTGAAGGTTCGCCCCACCACCTCCTACACCACTGCACCACTGGCAAAGGTGAGCCTGCAATACGAACTTCGAAACCCGGCAGGGAATCCCGTGCAACTGGCCCCACTGGCCTCGCGCAAGGGGATGGTTCTGGTCTTCATCAATCCGCAACGCGAACCTTCACGCCACGTAATGGCCGAAATCTCGGAACTTACCAACCCATTCGACAAGTGGGGCGGAGCGGTTCTGTTTGTGATTGCAGGGCAAAAGCCGGGTTCGCAATTTGACCCGTCAATCTATGGCCGGCTTCCCAAAGCGACACACTTTCTGTTCGATCCGGAGGCCGCGATGCAAAAGGGTCTGCTAACCGAAGGCAACCTCCCGTTTGGCGGCGAATACCCGTTGGCCATGTATATCGCCCCCGACGGCAGCCTCTACTCTCTCAGAGAGGGATACAGTATCGGGACCGGTGGTACCCTCTTGAAGGCAGCCGTGCGGCTTAGTGAATAAAAATGTTGAAAAAAAACAACAACTATTTTTTGGATAGGAAAAAACAGTTACTTTTGCGCTCTCAATTCGCAGTTAATAAACTTATTTAGTTCAAAATATCATGGCAAACCACAAATCGGCTCTCAAAAGAATCAGGAAGACTGAATCGCGCAAGCAAGACAACAAATATTACGCAAGAACCACCCGTAATGCTGTTCGCAAATTGAGATTAACAACCGAAAAGGCAGAAGCTGCTGCAGCGCTGCCCAAGGTGGTTTCGATGCTCGATCGCCTTGCCAAAAAAGGGGTTATCCACAAAAACAAAGCATCGAACATCGCATCGAAACTGGCGCTGTTTACCAACAAACTTGCCTAAATCATCACGTTATTATATAAACGAGAGCCTCAATTGCTGAGGCTCTCGTTTTTTTTTGGAAAAACCCGAAGAATTTCACGTTTTTTAGAAACTCACTAATGTGAAAGTGCACTTTTTTAAGAAGTCTGTGCTCTATTCCTATCGCCTTTTGCTAAGTAAGGCTAATAGCCTATTATTCCTTTTTTCTATTTTTAGTACCTTTACCCCAGGAACTTTGGCAAAAAACCAAGAAAAGAGCGCATTAACCATTCACCATTATAAACCATGTCTACTCCCAATTTCTCCCTCAACCAAAAAGTTGCGATTGTCACCGGTGGCGGTGGCGTTTTAGGCGGTAGTATCGCCAAAAGCCTTGTTGAAGCGGGCGTTCATGTGGTTATTCTCGACATTCGGGCAGAGGCTGTCGAGAGCCGTGTGAGCGAACTGGAGCCTCTGGGTAGTGTGCGGGGCTGGGTGTGCGATATTCTGAACCGAGAGAGCCTGAATGAGGCAGCAAAAAATATCGGTGAACAGTTTGGTGGGGTAGACATTCTGGTGAACGCAGCCGGAGGCAATATTCCGGGTGCCACCCTCACCGAAGAACAGACCATTTTCGATATGAAGATGGAGGATTTCGACAAGGTGATGCACCTGAATCTCAACGGCAGTGTGATGCCTTGTTTGGTGTTTGGTGAGATGATGGCTCGTAACGGAAAGGGAAGTATAATCAATATCTCGTCGATGGCCACCTATTCGGCCATTACCCGAGTTCCGGGTTATTCAACAGCCAAGAGCGGTATCAATATTTTTACTCAGTGGCTTGCCACCGAACTGGCCATGAAATTTGGCGAGAAGGTAAGGGTAAATGCCATTGCGCCCGGATTTTTTATCGGCAACCAGAACCGCGCCGTATTGATCAATCCCGATGGATCGTACACAAACCGAAGTTTGAAGGTGCTGGCCAAGACCCCTATGAAACGCTTTGGCGACATCAGCGAGTTGAACGGACTGGTTCATTTTCTCTGTTCGGATGCTGCCAGTTTCATTACCGGCGCCATTATCCCGGTTGACGGGGGGTTTAGCGCCTATTCGGGAGTATAGATGCGCTGATGCGCAAGTGCATTAGAGCTCTAGTGCATCGAAGCGCGTGCGCGCTTCAAAAGCTCTAATGCTGCGCTGCGCGCGAAGGTTCTGATGATTGGGTGACGCAGGGGTTAGCCGTTTGGATGAACTGCCTCTGCGACATTGGAGAAGTTGGGCGGGGACCCATCGCTCTCAATGAACGCTAAAAAGAGGAGCTGTTTGAGCGAAGCGAGTTCTCCTCTTTTAGTGAATGAGAGCGTTAATGGGTCGCAAAACTTATCATGTCGAGGAGGTAGTTACATCCAAATAGGCAGAAATTAATGGTGAATGGTCAATGATAAATGATGAATTATGGCACTAGAAAAAGCTTGGCGTTGGTTTGGGTTCGACGATCCCATTCGCCTTTCTGATTTGCAACAGATGGGTGTTGAGGGGGTGGTTACAGCCCTTCATCACATTCCCAACGGGGAGGTGTGGCCAATAGACGAAATCATGAAAGTAAAACTGGCCATTGAGGCCCACGGCATGCGCTGGACGGTGGTGGAGAGCCTCCCGGTGTCGGAACCCATAAAAACGCGCAGTGGCAGATACGAACAGATAATCGCCAATTATAAAACGTCGATTGCCCATTTGGGTCGATGTGGAATCGATACCGTCTGTTACAACTTCATGCCGGTGCTCGACTGGATCCGGACCGACCTGCACTACCAGCTCCCCGAAGGGGGGGAGGTAATGTATTTTGATTATATCACCTTTGCCGCCTTCGATCTGTTTATGGTGAACCGTCCCGGCGCAGCCGCTGATTACCCACCGGAGGTGATAACTGCCGCCCGTAAGGTTGTCGAATCAATGGATCCCCTCCAACAAGAGAGGATGGCTCGCAATATCATCGTGGTTTCGCAGCAGTTTATCGACGGTGCAATCGATGGTGAGGCATCCGACTATAAACAGGCCTTTCTGCAGCTGTTAGAGACTTATCGCCACATAGACCGCAACAAACTGCGCCAACACCTCTCGCTCTTTTTACAAGAGGTGGTTCCGGTAGCGGAGAGGTGGGGTGTAAATCTCTGTATCCATCCCGACGACCCTCCCTTTGCCGTATTGGGTCTGCCTCGAATTGTGAGCAGTGCCGAAGACTTGGAGTGGATCTGTCGGCAGGTAAACTCAACCGCCAACGGAATTACCTTCTGCACCGGTTCGCTTTCGGTAAACCGACAGAACAATCTTGCCAAGATGGTGGAGACTTTAGCGCCGCGCATTCACTTTGCCCATCTGCGAAACAACCGCTTTTTGGGGAACCGGGTATTTCACGAATATGGACATCTTGAGGGAGATGTTGATATGTATCCCATTGTGAAGGCATTACTACAAGAGCAACTCCGCCGGAAAGCGACCGGCCGAAAAGATTTCCGACTGCCCTTCAGACCCGACCACGGCGTGAAGATGCTCGACGACTTTCATCGGGAGTCGCATCCCGGCTATCCACTTATTGGCCGCTTAAAAGGGCTGTCGGAACTGGCGGGTATGCAGGCGGCTATTGAACGGGAACTCATAACAGCAGAGCCCGGGGCTGCCTCAGGCAGCTAAAACAGAGATTCTCAGACGGCCGGCTCCACCTCCCGTAAAAAGTTGCCCACCTCTTTCAGGTAGAGGCTCTCTGCCTCCAGATGATGAGCGTGCGAACAGCCCTCAAAAACTTTTAGGCGGGCAGAGGCCAAGTGAGCCTGGTAGTGGCGCATGGTATCGGGGGTAGCCTCATCGAACTCACCGCAGGTGAGCAAGATAGGCATGGTGAGCTTTGAGAGACCCTCCTCAATCGAAAAGTTGCGAAGTGTTCCGGTTACAGTAAATTCACTGGGACCCCACATGTAGAGATAGAGCGCTGTATTGAACCGCTCCATCGACTGCATCATGCAGTCGGGCCAGGGATCGAGCCGGCAAACGTGCCGATTGTAATAGGCCGTGATGGCCTCCTGATACTCTTCGGCATCGTAAACCCCCGCCTCCTCGGCACGCGACACAGCGGCTCTAACCGACAATGGAAAGTGCGCCAGATTCTCCTTCTGGTCGCTGGCCCAGCGAACCGAGTCGAGCAACGGACCACTCAACACTAAAGAACAGATGCCCGAACCGGGGTGAGCCAGCGCATAAGCACCCACCAAGCCGGCACCCCACGACTGCCCCAACAGGTGGACTCTTTCGAGTCGCAGCGCTTTGCGAAGCTGATGCAGCTCCTCCACATAGTGGTCTAGCCGCCAGAGAGAAGGATCATTGGCTCCCTCCGAACGGCCGCACCCGGTTTGCTCGTAAACAATGAGATCGCGCCCCGAAGCCAACGCCTCGAGAGGTGCCAGATAGTGGGCCGAAATGCCCGGGCCTCCGTGCACCAGAACCAACGGGATACCTTTTCCGCCGGAAATTCTTTTATACCAGATTTTACCGGTAGGCAGTTGCAAATAGTCGTCTATCGAATTCTTCATGGCTGGTAAGTTTATCGTGCGCTAAATGTAGGGTTCTCTCCAATCGCCGTTCTCTTTCAGTAAAGCCACAAGCGCATCGACCGCCTCCTCCTCGCGAAGATTTCGCCTTACCAAGCTCTTCCCCTTGTAGAGTGAGATTCTGCCCGGTCCGGCACCAACATAGCCGTAGTCGGCATCGGCCATTTCGCCCAGGCCATTTACAATACAGCCCATTATTGCTATTTTGACCCCTTTGAGATGTTCCGTTTTTGAACGAATCCGCGCGGCGGCACCGGCAATGTCGAAAAGGGTTCTTCCGCACGAAGGGCAGGAGATATATTCGGCCCGGCTCATCCTGAGCCGACAGGCCTGCAGAATATTTAACGCCGTTTCGGCCACTCTGCCGGGCGCCAAAAGACCACTTTGGTCGTATAGCCAGAGGCCGTCAACGAGGCCGTCGGTAAGGAGAGCCCCCAGATCGAAGGCCGCCTTGCACTGAAAATCGTGTAGCAACGGCTCCATGTATCCCCTCTTTACCACGAGGGGAAGTTGGGGCGTTTTGCGCCGGGCCTCTCTAAGCAGACCTGCCACTTCCGAAACGGAATGATTCCCTTCCCACTCCAGAAGAAAGGCCTCTCCGCCCGGAGCCCGAAATCCCTCACGACGCCAAAAGAGGCTCTTCTCCTCCACCTCCGAAACCGCAGCTACAACAGGTCGGAGCCGATCGCCCCCCTGCGGAAGGGCCATGGCGCGGGCAGCATAGTTTACAAACATCTTTGCCACGGGAATCTCCTCTTCAGGGGGGCCGGTAAGCGATACCCGAATGGTGTCGCCAACGCCCTCCTGTAATAAAGCCCCAATGCCCACGGCCGATCTGATCTGCCCGTCTTCGCCGGCTCCCGCTTCGGTTACGCCCAGGTGGAGAGGATAATCCATCTGTTCGGCGGCCATCCGCTCAACCAGAAGGCGTGTGGAGGCAATCATGATACCGGTATGGCTCGCCTTCATAGAGAGCACCAGTTGGTGAAACCCCTCAGCGTGGAAAATCCGGAGAAACTCCATGGCCGATTCGGCCATCCCGCGGGGGGTATCGCCATAACGTTGCATAATCCGGTCGCTGAGCGAACCGTGGTTAGTGCCCACTCGCAAAGCCGTTCCATACTGGCGGCACACAGCGATCAAAGGCAGCAGACGTAAACGAATCCGCTCCAACTCGTTCGAATATTCCTGCTCCATGAGGGCGTCCTGCCCCAAAGAGCTCTCCTGCCCCGAAAAGGGGGCTTGTGCTGTTAAAGACACCTGTGCCGAAGAGAGCCTATGAGCGGCACTCCGTTTGTCGGTGTAATTGCCGGGGTTGATCCTCACCTTCTCTACCACCCGGGCTGCCTCTTCGGCCACCTTGGGGTTAAAGTGCACATCGGCAATGAGGGGAGTCGAAAAACCGGCCTCCCTGAGCCCCTTCCTGAGGGCCTTGAGGCTCTCCACCTCACGCAGAGAGGGAACCGTTACCCGCACATATTCACACCCGGCCTCAATGAGCCGGATCGATTGCGCCAGCGTAGCCTGTACATCGAGGGTATCGGTGTTGGTCATCGACTGCACCCGCACCGGATAGGACGATCCTAAGGGTAGGTTCCCTATCTGTACCTCGCGGGTGAGCCTCCGCATGGAGCGAAGGGCTCCGCTATTTAATGCTCCAGTCGCAACCATCTTTTTTATCCCTGATCTCGACCCCCAGCTCGGCCAACTTGTTTCGGATGCGGTCGGACGAAGCGTAATCTTTGGAAGCCTTTGCCTCCTGACGGAGGTCGCATACAAACTGTATTAAAAAGCTGAGAAGCTCCTCCTGACCGCGGCCCATAACCGAAGGCTCCTGCAAACCCAGCAGATCTACAAGGTAAAGGCGATAGAGTTGCTGCATTCGGGCAAGATTCTCTTCGGTAAACCCATCTTTGGTCTCCCAGGCCTGGTGAATCATCCGGAGCCCGTCGAAAAGATGGGCAATCACAATGGGTGTGTTCAAATCGTCGTTCATGGCCTCGGCACAGGCTGCCTCAAGCTCCGAAGGATTAAGCGCACCAGAAGCAGCGGGTTGGAGCTTATTGAGCAACTCCATACCGGCCATCAGCCGCTGATACCCCTTTTCGGAGGCCTGCAGCGCCTCGTTCGAGAAGTCGAGCGTGCTGCGGTAGTGCGCCTGCAGAATAAAGAACCGGATGGCCATCGGCGAATAACCCTTTTCAAGAAGCGGATGGCTGCCTTCAAAAAGCTCGTCGAGCGTGATAAAGTTTCCCAGCGATTTACCCATCTTCTGCCCGTTGATGGTAATCATATTGTTGTGTATCCAGGTTTTTACGGAAGGTCTCCCCAAAGCGGCCGTCGACTGGGCTATTTCGCACTCATGATGAGGAAAAAGCAAATCCATACCTCCACCGTGAATATCGAACTCTTCGCCCAGGTAGCGGGTACTCATGGCCGAACACTCCAGATGCCATCCCGGGAAACCGGTGCTCCATGGCGAAGGCCAACGCATGATATGCTCGGGCGATGCCTTTTTCCACAAAGCAAAGTCGAGCGGACTCCGCTTCTCCTCCTGACCGTCGAGCAGACGCGAATTCGATACCTGTTGGTCGAGAATTCTGCCTGAGAGCTCGCCATAAGGAAAGACCGAGGCATACTTGGGCAGGTCGAAATAGACCGACCCGTTGCTTTCGTAGGCATATCCGGCCTTCAGAATTTTTTCTATCAGTTGCTGTTGCTCAATAATATGTCCCGATGCCCTGGGTTCGATGCTGGGGGGCAGCACGTTGAGGGCATCCATGGAGCGGTGGTAACGGGTGGTGTAATACTGCACCACCTCCATAGGCTCGAGCTGCTCGAGTCGCGCCTTCTTGGCAATTTTGTCTTCGCCCGAATCGGCATCATTCTCTAAATGGCCCACATCGGTAATGTTGCGCACGTAGCGCACCTTGTAGCCCAAATGGCGGAGATACCTGAAGAGAATATCGAAGGTGACGGCCGGACGGGCATGACCGAGGTGCGCATCGCCATATACGGTAGGACCGCACACATAAAGCCCCACAAGCGGGGGATGAATGGGTTGGAACCGCTCTTTTTTTCGGGTCAGCGAGTTGTATAAGGTGAGATGGGTTTGCATGAGTATACTGTTTAAGCCCCCAAAGTTACAAGAATCGGCACGAATGTACTAAAAGGCAGCCATCAAAAGGTGAATGTCGCGGAAAGGAAGTCCGAGATGTTCGGCCAGTGCCGAATGGGTTAGAATCCCGTTTAAAAGGTATACCCCCTGCCGCAATCCGGCATCAGCGCGTACCCGGGGCATCACCCCCACGCTCAACATCTCCTGACAAACATGCACCATAACATTGCTCAGAGCAATGGAGGCTGTCCGGGCCACCCGCGAGGCAATATAGGGCACGCAGTAGTGAATCACCCCATTGTGAAGCCCTACCGGATGCTCTTGCGAGCAACAACTTGCCGTTTCGATCGAGCTGGACTGGCCCACACCCAGGTCGACAATCACGGAACCCTTTTTCATCTGCGACACCATGTCGCAAGTGATACGGAACTTTAGGTCGGAAACATCTTGGTCGAGGGCAACAATCACCACATCGGCCGAACGCAGAGCGCGGTCGAGTACCTGCGGATGGAGAATAGAGGTGTACATGCGGGTACCCAGATGAATCTGGAGTTGCTCCAAACGGAGAATATCGTCGTCGAGTACCTTTACGAAGGCTCCAAGCCCCATCGCTGCGCGGGCTGCTGCCTCGCCTGCCGTGCCGGCACCCAGGATGGCCACTTCGCAGGGGGTAATTCCCGTGATGCCACCCAGAAGAATGCCCTTTCCGCCGGCCGCGTTGCTCAGATACTCCGCGGCAATCTGCACCGAGGCCATCCCCTCAATTTCGCGGATTACCCGCACTACCGAAAGCAACCCGTTGCGGTCGGCCATATATTCGAGGGCAAAGGCAGTAATCTTGCGGGTTTGCAGCACTTTCACAAAATCGAGACTGTGATTGCGCTGAAAAAGATAGGAGAAGAGCACCTGATTCCCTCTCATCATTTCGGCCTCCTCCTGAAGCGGAGGCTGAATCTTGAGCAGAAAATCGGCCTGCGAATAGGCCTTTTGGGTCTCTACAATTTCGGCACCATGCTCGGAGTAATCTACATCGGCGTATTGGGCACCCAACCCGGCGCCCGATTCGACCCAAATTCTGTAGCCCGATCGGGTAAGCACAGCTACCGCTTCGGGGGTGAGCAGGATTCTTTTTTCCATGGGATCTTTTTCGCGCAAAAGGGCCAAAACCGGTTTGGTATAACGGGGCTCGGTTTCAAGCATCTCCTCCTGGGTAGAAAAATATTGGCGCAGGTAGGTCATCGACATTGAGGAAAGATCGCTCATAACATGGGGAGGATTAAAGAGAGGGTATAGTGATGAGCCGCGATCCGTCGGGCTGCTCGGCAATAGAGACACGGCACACCGAATCGGGCAGGATTACCTCTGCTTTTTCGGGCCACTCCACAAAACAGTAATAGGCACTTTCGAAATACTCCTCTCCGCCAAAGTCGAAGGCATCGGAGGGTTTGTCGAGCCGGTAAAAATCAAAGTGGTACACCCATCCGTGCAGAGGGGTGCGGTACTCGTTCACAATGGCAAAGGTAGGACTGGTAACCGGATCGGTGACCCCCAACTCTGCGCAGAGCGCCTTAATGAATGTGGTTTTCCCCGCACCCATGGCACCATAAAAGGCAAAGTGCCTACGGCTTCCGGCCGCCCGGAGAAAGTGGGCAGCGACTCTCCTGACATCTTGAAGCGAAACAATGTGAAAATCCATGAAAGCGGAATTTAAGACTGTAAAGGTGACAATATCATAAAGGGAACCATCATCTCCTCCATAGATACACCTCCGTGCTGGAAGGTATCCTTGAAATGTACAACGAATTGGTTATAATTTTTGGGATAGATAAAATAATCGTTCGCAAGGGCAAAAATATAGGAAGAACTGAGATTTTTCCTGGGGAGCCCTATTTTTTCGGGTGTCTTGACCTCAAACACCGCTTTGGAGTTGAAGTTCAGATTCCGCCCCTCCTTAAAGCGGAGGTTAGTAGAACTCAGCCTGTCGCCAATTACCTTTTCGGCTCTTTCGACCCTTACCGAACCGTGGTCGGTTGTAATAATCAGTTTTATATTTTCGCGCGACAGATTCCTGATAAGCTCCATCAATGGGGAGTGTTCGAACCACGAACGGGTAAGCGAACGGTTAGCTGCCTCGTCGGAGGTGAGTTCGCGAAGCATCTCTACTTCGGTGCGAGAATGCGAAACCTGGTCGGAAAAGTTGCAAACAATCACCGTGAGATCGTTGCTGCGATAATTGGCCCAGTTCTCGGCAATCTTTCTGCCCGACTTACTGAGCGTAATCTTCTCGTAACCCGTTTTGTAACGGAGGCCAAGCCTCTCCATCTGCTTCTTTAGCAACTCATGTTCGTGCATGTTAAGACTCTCCTCCTCCGAACTCTCATCGACCCAGTACTCGGGGTACATTCGCACAATATCGGCAGGCATCAGCCCCGAGAAGAGGGCATTTCGCGCATACTGCGTTACGGTGGGAAGTATAGAACAGAACATGGCTTCTTTTTCGATCCGGAACCGCCCGCTGAAAAGGGGCAATACCGAAAGCCACTGATCGTACCTGAAATTATCCATCAGCAGCATCACCACCTTCTCGCCTTTCGCAAGTAAGGGGAAGAGCAGCGTGCGAAAAACCTCGTGCGACAGTAGCGGCCTTTGGGCGCTTCGGCTTCCGAACCACCCCTCATACTGCTGCCTGATAAAGCGGGCATACTGCTGATTGGCCAAATGGAGCTGCTCCTGAAGAATCTGGTACATCTCCTTCTCCTCGAGGGCCTGAAGGTCGAGATCCCAATAGATAAGCTGCCGGTATATCGCCTCCCATTGGGCAAAGGTATCGGCATTAGCCATAGAGGTAGCCAACCCGTTGAACTCCTGCCTGAAATCGGAGATGCTTTTTTTACTCACCAGTCGCGACTTGTCTATATTCTTCTTAATAGAGAGGAGTATCTGATTGGGATTGACCGGCTTAATCAGATAGTCGGAAATCTGGGCACCAATGGCCTCCTCCATAATATCCTCTGCCTCATTCCGGGTAATCATCACCACCGGAATCTGCGGCGAGAGTCGTTTTATCTGTGAGAGAGTCTCCAGGCCACTTAACCCGGGCATGTTCTCATCGAGAAGGATAATATCGACCACCTGGCCGCGTAACACCTCTAGCAGATCCTGCCCGTTGGTGACGGTAAGCACCTTATATCCTTTCTGCGAAAGGAACCTGACATGGAGCCCCAGCAGATCGATCTCGTCGTCGGCCCACAAGATGATGGTTTCATTCGGACGATTCTGTGTCATTGGTGGGGGAGTTTTGGGGCGATTCGGGTACCAGAGGCAGATATTGCAGAGTAAACATCTCCATATAGTTCTCAAAATCGAGCCGGTTTGTAAGCCTTTGCAAATCGGATTCGTTTATCAGAAAGAGGAGCGTTTTTTGCGAAGCCACATGGGCTGTGGAGAGCGGCGAAGAGAAAAAGCCACTATAGAAGCGAAACGCATCGATGGCCCTAACAGCCGGATAAATGAGTGCCATATAGGTACCCATGCGGCGTTGCAAGGGAATCATATCGGCCACCTCTTCAACCCCCATGGCATAGCTCACCAGGTCGAATTGCAACTGGTTCACCTCTTCGGGGGTATCTAATAACCATACCAACGAGAGGTTAGCCCCCGGCTGATAACTATAGGTTCTCTCCTCAACTTTGGGCTGAGCTAAAGCCCCGGCCTCAACCTGATCGAGAATTTCGATGGCATCGGAAATATCGTAGAGAATTTCGTTGGCACGGAAGGTAGTTGAGAGCCTCACCAGCTCCTCGCGCATGGAGGCGCGTCCCTGAATACCCCCAATCGACAACGCTCTGATGAACATGAGCCTGGGGAGCAAATCGCTCTCGGGGAAGCGGGCGGCCATTTGGTCGGCCCTGCTTACGGCCGCTTCAAAATCGTTGGCCTTCCACAGTCCGAAAACCTCCTCAAAACCACTGGCAGCCTCCTCTTTCGCTTGTTGCTGTTGCTCCACAAAAGCCGGATCGGTAAGGGTTCTTGCCACCAGCGATTCGGGATAGGAGGCCACAATACGTGAAGCGTACTGCGCAGCCACTTCGGGTCGACTCTCCGATGCGCTCTTCATGAGCTGGTACCATACATTGAGCTCATTCTCGTTCCCGGGAAAGCGCTCGTTCATCAGCGTCAACAGAGAATCGGCCGAGTGCGAGTCGTTGAGACGCTGCCGCAACAAGAATGCAGCTTCGTAATAAAGGCGGGCCCGCTTGGTAATGGAGAGCTGCCGCAGCGAGTCGTTCATGGGAGGAGCCTCTAACACCGCGGCCATTTCAGGCATCAGATCCGAGATGCCCGGCTGCGCTGCCCCAGGGGCGTCGGAGGGGGCAGCCGATATGGCTGAAGCAACTACCGAACGGTTTCTCAACCGCCAGTTGTCTTCGTTGGGACGTGTACCCCAAAGGGCATAAAAGTCGGAACGACCGCGACTCACCGCAATCTCGTTGAAAAAATACCACTCTCCCGGCGTTCCGGCGCTACCGGCGGAGACCACAGACTGCCGCCTCCGTCGGGCACCAGCAGCCAGTGAATCGTTTGCGGCCGCTGCTGCAGCCCGTGCGGCGGCATAACCGGCCATCCGAGCCTCCCTTTCGGCGGGAGGCAGCTCTGCCCACACCGCCAGACTATCTTCGCGCCCAATATCCGACAACAAACGGGCAAGCTCTTTGTAGGTTTCGGCCTCCAACCGCGCTTCTAGGAAACCGGAATGGTTCTCGTTAAGCGAAACCACAGCAGTGTCGTAGTAAGCAGCCGCCTTCAGAAACTGCTTCCGTGCGGCATAGATAGAAGCCAGCTGGAGGCAACTTCTCCCCTTTTGGGCTCGATTCACGGTACTCGATTCTGACGATCTCTGCAGATCTCTTTCGTAAGCCGTTGAATCGCCCATACGCAGGTCGAGACGGGCAAGTGCATAGTATATCTGATCGCGATAATCTGGATTTCTGGCGTCCGAAAGCATAGTCTCAAGATCGGAACGAACCGCCGAAAGACTGTCTCCGGTTGGGGTTCCTGCAGCTACTCCCAGCCAGGCATTCAGCTCCAGCTGGTAATCGGTGGCTCCCGAAGCCACCTTCCGATAGAGCGAAACCGCCTCCTCACGCTTTCCTGCACGTTCGTAAAGTTGCGCCTGAATAAAACGGAGTCGCATCCGACGCGATGCCTTCGCCTCCTTGATCAGGGCTTCGCCGAGTCGTGTGGCAGCCTCTTCCCAATTATTTCGCCTAATCTGGAGGTCTGCCTCAACCAGAGCAAAATCTTTAAGAAGGTATTTGGGAAAGAGCAGATCTTTTCGGAGGTCGGAGGCCAGAGTCGCGGCCTCCGAATAGCTGCCCTGTGCAGTCATGGCACGGATCTGCCAGATTTTTCCAGGGTAGTAGGAGTCGGTGCCTTTTGAGGTACGCACCAGCAACGAGAAGGTTTCGGAAGCCGTAGCGTAATCTCGTTTGGCAAACTGTGCCTTTCCCATAAGGAGACGACAGTTGTCGATGGCGGCGTTGAATTCGGCCTGATTATAAAAATCTTGCTGAGCCAGGCTCTTGGGCTTCATCCGGGGTTTCGAACCGATAGAATGCTTCCGGATAGCTGTTTGTAACTTCTGGATAGCCACATCCATCTCTTTCTGGAGCGAGGAGAGGGTGCTGGCCGGCGGTTCCGGGAAAATGGGGAGAATCTCGCCAAAGTCGTCGGCATTCTCGGTATCGAGTTTTGCCACTCCTCCCCTATAGGCCTCACTGGCATTGTAGAAGAGGTTATAGCGGGTGGTAAAAGCGTGGTAAAGCCTCGACTCGAGGGTATTGCCCGTAACCGAACAGGCTATGGTGCCGACTGTCAGGCCGGAGGCAAATAGTATCTGTGCAAGAACTCTCTTCCCCCTCATAACCACAATGCGTGAGCGGTTTAGTGCGAATGTTTATCCATAGTAACCCGGCGTGTGGGTTCGGCGGCGGCATTCCTTGCCTCCACCCGGCCTACCACCTCAGCGGCCAGTTGACGAAAAGCCTTGCCTGCGGGATGATTCTCGTTGAGTGCGATGGGCACACCCGAATCGCCGCTCTCGCAGATAGACCCCACAATGGGAATTTGCCCCAACAAAGCCAACTGCTCTTTTTCGGCCAGGGTCTTACACCCTTCGCGTCCAAAGAGATAGTACCTTTTTTCTGGCGCGTCTTCGGGCGTAAACCAGGCCATATTCTCCACAAGACCTAAGATGGGCACATTAATCTTTTCGCTTCTGAACATGTTGATGCCCTTTACGGCGTCAACAAGCGCCACCTCCTGAGGAGTACTCACTATGACAGCCCCGGTAACGGGAAGTTCCTGCACCATGGTAAGATGCACATCGCCGGTTCCGGGAGGAAGATCGAGCAGCAAAAAGTCGAGTTCGCCCCAATCGGCTTGCTGGAAGAGCTGTTTAAGAGCAGCGGTAGCCATCGGGCCCCTCCATACCACCGCATCCTCGGGTTTCACGAAGAAACCCACCGACAACAGCTTAACATTGTATTTCTCAATCGGAATAATCAGATGCCGTCCATCGACTTCGCGACTCATCGGCTTCTCGGCTTCTGCCCCAAACATTTTGGGCACCGACGGGCCATACACATCGGCGTCGATGAGCCCCACCCGGTAACCCTGTAGAGCAAGTGCAACGGCCAGATTGGCGGCAACTGTCGATTTTCCAACCCCCCCCTTACCCGAGGCGATGGCAATGATGTTGCGGGCCAGGGGCAGCGGAGCTTCTTTCAGTTCGGGAGCCTCGAGCGACTCGACCCGGATATCGACCTCAATATTGGGATCGACATAATACTTGAGTGCCTTCTCAGAGCCCTTCCGAACCGACATCATAGTAGGATCGTTCCATTTGCGGAAGGTGAGCACAAAAGCCACCGCTCCATCGGAGATGCGCAGATCGCTTACCATATTGAGAGTAACAATATCCTTGCCCTCGGCAGGATGGCGAACATGCTTCAGCGCAGAGAAAATTTGTTCGGCTGTATATTTCATGGCAAAGTGGTGTAGTAATCGGTTGCGGGTTTTGCACCGCACGAACTACAAAAATAGGCAAAAACAACTACAGTCACGAAAAAAACGTAAATTTGCCTCTCTCAGAAGGGTGTGCATGACAGATTTATGTGTCGATATAGGTAATTCACGAACAAAGTTGGGTTTTTTCGAAGAGGGGCACCTGCGCGAGCATTACACCTTTTTGTCCGACCACGCCGACGCCGTTACCGGGCTGCTCGATTCAGCAGGCCCCTTTTCGCGCTGTATGGTTTCGAGCGTGGGAGCCGCTGAAAACCGGCTCGTAGAAGACCTAAAGGCTCGCTCACAACTCTATCTGGAGTTACATAGTGACACTCCCCTCCCCTTCGCCAACAGTTATGCCACCCCCGAAACGTTGGGAAAAGACAGGCTTTGTGCCGCTTCGGGAGCCCATTACCTTCACGGCGGCAGACCCTTGTTGATTCTTGATGCGGGTACCGCCCTAACTATCGACCTCACTTCGGCTGAGGGCACTTTTCTGGGAGGGATTATCTCTCCGGGGCTAAGAATGCGTGCGCAGGCATTGCATCAATACACCCGTCGGCTTCCTCTTGCCACGCTCACCGATTGTCCCGAGTTCCCCCCGGTAACCACCGCCGATGCCTTGAATGCGGGCATCATCAACGGTATTATCTTCGAAACCGAGGGTCATATCCGGCGTTGTCTCGGGCGGTTTGCCGATTTACAGGTGGTTGCCACCGGTGGCGACCTAAACCTCTTTGAGAAATTCCTAAATTATCACATCTTTGCAGAACCGCACTTGGTGTTATACGGCCTCTACCGAATACTCATATACAATGCAAAATTATAAACTGCTTTTCCCGGCTCTTTTCATGGTTTGTTGTTCTCTGCTCCCCCTCAAGGGGCAGAATCATACGCAGTCGCCCTACTCCCGTTTCGGAATCGGAGAGTTGGCGCCGGAATCGTTCGGCATGCAGTTAGGAATGGGCAATCTCGGCATTGGTTTTCGCCAGAACAACACACCCTCGCTAATGAACCCGGCCTCTTACACGGCGCAGGATAGTGTTTCGTTCATTCTCCATTTCGGGGGCTCTTCGCGATACTCGCGTTTTAGTTCGAACTCGCTCACCGAAAAAGATTGGACAGTGAATCTGAATCACATCGTCTTCAGTTTTCCAATCATTAGTAAACGGTGGTATTCGGTTTTGGGACTCACACCCTACAGTTCTACAGGCTATAATCTGATTCAATACGGCCAACCCGATCCCGACCTGGGCACAACCGTTGACTACCGAAATGAAGGAAACGGGGGGCTGAACCGTTTGGTCTGGGGTCATGGTGTTCAGTATGGTAATCTCTCTGTGGGGGTAAACCTCTCTTGGCTCTTTGGAACCATTTCTCACAAAAACAGCACCTCTTTCCCCTTCGATGCCAATACCCTGTCTATTATCTCGACCCGCGAACTGCTTACCAAAGGGTTTCATTTCCAGGCGGGAGCACAGTACAGCCACAGTTGGGGCGATGGCAACCGTCTCACGGGCGGTCTTACCTACGAAGCAGCGAACAAACTGAGTGTAAAGGAGACAATGCTTAATACCTTTATTAACTCTCAAGGGTATCACGACACGATCTCCTATTTCAAAGACCGTAAGCAATCAATCCGCCTTCCTCAGGCTGTAGGCATCGGGATATTCTTTAACCATAAGGATCAATGGCTCGCAGGAATCGATTATTCTTACCGGAGTTGGTCGGATGCCGATTTTTTCTTTAGCAACGACACCCTTTCGAACGCTGGCAAAATCAGTTTTGGCGCGCAATTTGTACCTATTGGACAGAGAAGCGTGAGAAGTCGGTACTACCAACGGGTAGCCTATCGATTTGGAGCGTATCTTTCTGATTCTTATTTTACTGTACGAGGAGAGAAACCCAATAATGTGGGGGTGACTGCCGGTTTGGGATTGCCTTTCCGGCAAGACAGGTCGATGTTCAATATTTCCTACTCGTTCGAGACGAGAGGAACAAAAAACAAGAATTTGGTGCGAGAAAACCTGCATATTGTGAGCATTAGCTTATCTTTATACGACTTTTGGTTTCTCAAACGGAAATGGGATTAACCTTTTGTGTTGCGTTTCATGAATTTACAAATTGATAAAAATTAGAAAGCAATGAAAAAAACGGGATTTTTCTTCTTGGTGCTGGTGGCAGTATCATGCGCTTTTCTCCCCGTTTCCGGCCAAACCGGCCGGGCAAGCGGAACGAAATTCGGCATTGGCCAAGACAGCATTAACTGCCTGATGAACAACCAACTATACAGAGGTAATTTCAGGAGTAATAATTTCGCGGCTGCCCTTCCTTACTGGCGAAAGGCGTTTGAAGCCTGCCCCTTTTCGAGCAAATTCCTTGTTGTTGATGGAGCTACGATGTATATGCAGTTGCTGATGTCGGAAAAAGACACCGAAAAAAAGGCTGCCTTCATCGATACGTTGCTTACCATCTACAAAACCCGGCTGGAGTTTTATCCCCAAGATGAACTCAGAGTAGCACAGTATATCGGAATGGATCTCTTCCGCCACCATCCGCGCAGAGATGACCCGCGTATCCGTATGCAAATCCGGAACAACCTGGATCGTTATCTCCGCGAGGAGGGACCCAAGGGCGAACCCGAAGAGATTTCGGCCTACTTTTCGACGCTGATTGAGCAGTTTAAAGCAGGTGAGGTTGAGGCCGATGAGGTGTTTTCCTCATACGACAGGGTCAGGATGTGGGTCGAAAGAAAATTGGCAGAGAACCCCGACAACGCAGATCTTCCCGCCTTAAAGGCGCAGATCAATGCCCTTTTTATTTCGTGCGGGGTTGCCGACTGTGCCAATATCATCAGAATATTCAAACCACAGTTCGAAGCGAATCCTGAAAATGTTGAGCTGCTCAAGCGAATACAGACACTGCTCATCAAGAACAACTGTATCGAAAGCGATGATGTAGCTGCCGCCCTCTTCGAAAAGGTGACCGAAAAACTGATTCAACAGGAGCCCTCAGCACAGGCTTCGTACGGTATGGCAAAACTGTTTCTCCGGAAGCAGGATTACCCAAAAGCTCTTGAATACCTACAGATTGCCATCGACACCGATACGGTTACCGACAACAAGGCCGATTATTACTATCAGATGGCTCTGATTCAGCAGAATCAGCTCTCGAAACCGCTGGAAGCCCTCAAATTAGCCCGACTTGCCAGCAATGCGCGCAGCAACTGGGGCGACCCCTACCTGCTCGTTGGCACTATCTACGCACAAGGAGCCAAAAATCTCTTCGCCGGAGAGTCGGCCGAGGCTAAATTTAAGACAAGGGCCGTATATTGGGCTGCTGTCGACAAATTCATCAAAGCCAAGAGTGTCGATAGCAACTGTGCCGAGAAGGCCAATGAGTTAATCGGAATCTATTCCAAACAGTTCCCCTCGAGCGAAGATGGTTTCTTCTTTCAGGTAAAAGAGGGTGATGCCTATACGATTGGCGGCTGGATTAACGAAACCACCCGGGCCAGATACTAATTTGAGATTTATCCGCGTTTTTTATTCTGACATGCCGAAGCCCAATCTCCTTTTCATTACCCGGCCTTTGCTGGTTGTGGTAATGATTGTTGCGGCTTCGGCATGTCAGAATGATATGCAGGCCATACTGAAGCTGCAGAACGAAAAAAAAGAGCCTCTGCTCACCACCCGAAATCTGGATATGATCTATTCCGATTCGGGAAAACTCGAAGCGAGGGTCAGGGCGCCCCTCATGCTTAGCTTTTCGGAAGAGGAGAGCCCCTACACTGAATTTCCGGAGGGCATTCACGTGGAGGTCTATGAACAGGATACGTTGGTGAAAGGAGAGATAACAGCCAAATATGCCATTTATCACGAGAAACAGAAGTTGTGGGAAGGACGTGGCGACGTGGTCGGCATAAATAAAATGGGCGATCGGATCAATACCGAACAGCTCTTCTGGGACGAACAGAATCAAAAAATATATACCCATAAGGTTGCCCGCATCACCAAGGTGAACAAGGGGGTTATCATTGGCGAGAACGGGCTTGAATCGTACCTTGAGGAGGGCGATTTTACCCTCTTTTCGCTTTATAACAGCAAGGGCGATATCGCAGCAAAGATGTCGGCTATGGCAAGAGGAGGGTCCGACTCACTACAAACGCCACCCGACACTTTGAGGGCCACCGAACCCGAACCCGAATCGGTACCCGCGCTGCCTCCACCCCAAAGGTCGGGATACCGCCGGTTGGGTTCGCCCGATACAACAGCCATTCCCCGGTAAGGCTAAACAATTTTGTACAGCCGTTGTTGTTGTAGCAGGACGTATTGAATCAATTACTCAGAGAAAGAATGGATCGCGATTATTCGATAGAAGATATGATGTTTATGCAGGAAGAGGGCGAAGGTTGCGAAATCTTCCCTATTATTGAGGAGCACGGCGATCACCCTTTCGATCAGGAGATTCCCGAAATGCTTCCCCTTCTCCCGTTGCGCAATGCAGTGCTCTTTCCGGGAGTGATTATTCCCATTACGGTAGGGCGCGATCGCTCTATCCGGCTGGTTGAGGCTTGCCACAAAAAAGCCCCTGTAATTGGAACCCTTACTCAACGCAACCCCAGCATACAAGATCCCGGACAAAAAGAGCTCTATTCGATTGGCACCATAGCCGAAATTCTGAAGGTGTTGCGTATGCCCGATGGATCGACCTCGGTCATTATCAGAGGACAGAAACGGTTCCGACTCGAATCGGTCGAACAAACAGATCCCTTTCTTAAAGGGCGGATTACCCTGATTGAGGATGTGATTCCCGCTGAGGAAACCCGGCAGTTGGAAGCCATCTCCGAATCGTTGAAGGAGCTTTTCCTGCGAATTAATGATCTCTCGGGCGATCCGTCGCCCGAAGTGTCGTTTATGATTAAAAATTCGGAACGACCCGACTTCCTGACCCACTTTATTGCAACCAATGCACGAATCAAAGCTTCCGAAAAGCAGAAGTTACTCGAAATTGACGCAGTTGCAGAGCGGGGTGTGGCTCTGCTCGAACTGGTATCGAAAGAGCTGCAGATGCTTGAATTGCGGCGCGATATCCAATCGAAGGTAAAACACGATCTCGATCAGCAACAGCGCGAATATCTTCTCCAGCAACAGATTAAGACCATTCAGAACGAACTGGGTAACAATCCGGTGGAGAGGGAGATCAAGGATCTGATAAAAAAAGGAAAGAAGAAACTTTGGAGTAAAGAGGTGGTCAGCCACTTCAACAAGGAGCTCGAAAAACTGAAACGCCAAAATCCTGCAGCTGCCGAATATTCGGTGCAATTGAATTACATCAATGTTCTGCTCGATCTACCCTGGAACGACTATTCGAAAGACAATTTCGATTTGGAGAGAGCCCGGGAGGTTCTAAACAAAGACCACTCCGGACTCGATGAGGTGAAGGAGCGTATTCTGGAACACCTTGCAGTACTGAAACTTAAGAACGATATGAAGTCGCCCATCCTATGTCTGGTGGGCCCTCCGGGGGTAGGGAAAACTTCGTTGGGGAAATCGATTGCTTCGGCCCTGGGTCGGCAGTATGTAAGGATGTCGCTTGGTGGTTTGCACGATGAAGCAGAGATCAGGGGCCACCGAAAAACCTACATCGGAGCGATGCCGGGTCGGATTATTCACAATTTGATTAAGGCAAAAACAGCCAATCCGGTATTTGTGCTCGACGAAATCGACAAGTTGGGAAACAGTGCCCATGGCGATCCGGCCTCCGCTTTGCTGGAGGTATTGGATCCCGAACAGAATAGCGCCTTCCACGACAACTTTCTGGAAATCGACTTTGATCTGTCGAAGGTGATGTTTGTTGCCACCGCTAATGCGCTGGAGAGTGTGCATCCCGCCCTGCGCGACAGGATGGAGATTATCTCCGTGCATGGCTATATAACCGAAGAAAAGATTGAGATTGCGCAAAAACATTTGATGCCCAAGCTTCTGTCGGATCATGGGGTAACCCCCTCACAGATGGAGGTATCCAACTCAACAATGGAGTTCGTTATCGAATCGTACACCCGCGAATCGGGGGTACGGCGCCTCGAGAAGATGCTGGCCAAACTGGTGCGCCATATTGCACTGAAGATTGCTACCAATTTGCCCTATCCGCAGAACCCCACACCTGAGGAGGCTGCCAAAATATTGGGCATAGCGAAGTTTCATCGCGACAAATACATTGGAAATCAGTTTACCGGCGTGGTTACCGGGCTAGCCTGGACCCCTTCGGGAGGAGAGATTCTCTATGTGGAGACCAGCACTAGCAAAGGGAAGGGCAAGTTGACATTAACCGGGAATCTGGGCGATGTAATGAAAGAGTCGGCCGTAATCGCCATTCAATGGTTGAAATCGCATGCCGGCCTCTTGCAGTTGAACCCCGAACTTTTTGAGGAGGCCGATATCCACGTACATGTTCCCGAAGGAGCCATTCCTAAGGACGGCCCTTCTGCAGGAATCACCATTGCCATATCGGTAGCTTCGGCACTCACCCAACGTAAGGTTCGCCCCTCGCTGGCCATGACAGGCGAAATTACCCTCCGCGGCAAGATTCTGCCTGTGGGAGGAATCAAAGAGAAGATTCTTGCTGCAAAGCGGAGTGGCATCGGCGAGATTTTGCTATCGGACGAGAACCGCAAGGAGGTTGAGGAGATCGACGCCCGCTACCTGGAGGGGCTCACCTTCCATCACCTCGACACCGTTGAAGAGGCCATAGAGTTTGCCCTGATGCGCTAAAGCGCATTAGAGCTTTGCTTTTCATTTGCCACTAAACAATAATTTCCCCCAATTTTTACATTATTTCATGTAAGAATTGGGGGAAAAGTTATTGATGTATAGCAATGTTCTGAGAAGAAGGTCTTAGTTATTCTTTAGCATTTTCAGGAAGCCCACTTCCTGGGCGGTAAGAAAACGCCATTTGCCACGCGTAAGCCCCTTTTTGGAGAGGCCGGCAAAATAGACCCTGTCGAGCTTGACTACTTTGTAGCCGAACTTCTCAAAGATACGACGCACTACCCGGTTGCGACCCGAATGAATCTCCACGCCTACAATATGCTTATCTTCGGGATCGGCATACGACACTTCGTTAGGCTGAATGAATCCATCCTCCAGTTCGACTCCGGTGGCAATGGCAATCATATCTTCGTGCGAAACCTTTTTGTCGAGCGTTATCTGGTAAATCTTGCGCACGTCGTTCGAAGGATGGGTCAGTTTGAGTGCCATCTCACCGTCGTTGGTAAAGAGTAACACGCCGGTGGTCATACGATCGAGGCGACCCACAGGATAGATTCGCTCCTTGCAGGAACCATCAATCAACTCCATCACGGTACGTGTGGCATGCGGATCGTCGACCGAAGTGACATAATCCTTGGGTTTGTTGAGCAGAAGATAGACTTTGCGTTCGGGGTTTAACCGTTCGTTATTGTACTTCACCTCATCGGTAGGAAGTACCTTAACACCTAACTCCGAAACCACTACACCGTTAACGGTAACAAGGCCGGCCTCGATGAACTTATCGGCTTCGCGGCGCGAGCAGAGACCGGTGTTGGCAATATATTTGTTGAGCCGAATCGTTTTGTTTTCGTCGAACGGATCGGGCGCATAGCTTTTGGGCATATCGACAGCAACACGGGGACGTCGGGATTTGTCGGACGAGAAGGATTTTCTTTCTGATCCGAAATGGCCCCTCTCTCCCCCTTCGCGGCGTTGGAAACCGCCTGTGCGTTCGCCGCCTTCACGGCGTTGAAAACCGCCTGTGCGCTCGCCGCCTTCACGACGTTGAAAGCCGCCTGTGCGTTCGCCGCCTTCACGACGTTGAAAACCGCCTGTGCGTTCGCCGCCTTCACGACGTTGAAAGCCGCCTGTGCGTTCGCCACCTTCACGACGTTGAAAACCGCCTGTGCGTTCGCCGCCTTCACGACGTTGAAAGC
>CAYGID010000002.1:0-22015 GCA_964349835.1 uncultured Bacteroidales bacterium
CGGTATCTACAGAAACGACGAGGAGGCCTCGGCCCTTCTGAATGGTGGTAGTCCTTATTTTAACTATGAGTATGCACAGTTCCAGGGTGGCGACGTGAAATTCGTTGACCAAAACGAAGATGGTATCATTAACGACGAAGACAAAATCTTCCTCGGCGATCCCAATCCGGATTGGGTGGGTGCTTTGAATGGTTCGGTTTCGGTAAAGGGGATTACTCTTGCTGCTTTGGTCGATTTCCAGCTGGGTCGTGAAGTGGTTAACGGTTTGCGTTACGAACTCGAAGGATTAGACGATTTTGCCAATCCTACAGTGGCTGTGAACAGGAGATGGACCGTTGGTAACCCCAACACCGATATGCCTCGTTTGGCCTATGGCGACCCTGCCGGTAACAACCGTTTCTCCGATCGTTGGGTCGAGGATGGTTCGTTTGTTCGTCTGCGTACGGTGACCCTGAGTTATGACTTCCCGCAGGATCTGGTAAAGAAGTTCTACTTCTCCTCTTTGCGTGTTTACGTCAGTGGCGAGAATCTCCTGACCAGCACCAAGTATCTGGGCTACGATCCCGAGTTTAACCATCTGGGCAGCTCTTCGCTTCTGATGGGCGTTGATGGCGGATCGGTTCCTCTGACCCGGACAATCAGTGTGGGTGTTAGATTTGGTTTATAATTCTTAAATGCTTATGAAAATGATGAATCTATTAAATAAGATGCGTACTGCAGTAGTCATCGGCATGGTTGTGTTGGCTTCGGGTTGTTCCGACTTCCTCGATGTTGATCCCGACAGTGCTCTGAAGCAGGATCAGCTTTATACCGACTATAAGGATATCTTTGCGCTCAAGTTCGGTATGTACGATATGCTGCAAAGTACTGTAGACCAAATGTTTGTTATAGGAGAAGCTCCCTCCGACCTAATCGTTGCCGGTCCGGGGGCCAAAGGCGCCTATAAAGATGTGGCCGAATTTATCGACAACAATGTTTCTCCTTCGAACCAATATCTCGACTGGACCAACTACTATCAGCTGATTAACCATTGCAACGATGCGTTGGTTCGTCTGCCCAAACTTCGTGATGAAAATCCCCTGTGGCTTAAAACGGTTTACTATACCGGTGTTACGGGTCAGGTAATTTACGATATGGTGGTTGCCGAGGTACTTTGGATGCGTGCCTATGCCTATCTTCAGCTGGTTCGCAGCTGGGGTGATGTTCCCTTCTTTACCACTCCGATGTATACGGTTGAGGATGCAAAAAACAGCATGTCTGTTTTCACCGACCGCGATCTGATTCTTAACCAGTTAGAGAAGGACCTCTTGTGGGTTTCCGATCACTCCTGGCTGAACTGGAACTGGACCAACTACATCTATGGTGCATGGAATCACCAAACCATGAACTCCTGCTCGGCATTGAATCTTTTGGCCGACGTCTATATGGTTCGCGGTAAATACAATGAGGCATGGTCGAACAACTGTCTTTTGAAGATTGTTCACCCCGGTTTCTATTCGCCTGCCAATGAGCACTACTACGACTCGTGGAGTATCGCAGGTACTGCTTTCCAGGGTGGAAAAAGCTGGCAATTTGTTCTGTGGCGTGTGGCTAATGAGTTTGCCAGCGGTTCGGGCGGTTCTATCTGGCGTGAACAGGGTCTGGTTTTGGCCTTCGACACCGAAGATCTTACCAGCCATGGTGGTCAATACAAGGAGGCTCATTCGCTCATGAAGTGGGCCAACAACCGGTCGGAAGACGGGGGCGCCTATGTAGTGAAACCCAGCCGTCCTGCCGTAGCCAACTGGTTGCGTGCCACCGACCAGTGGCGCGGTCTGAATGCCTCGTTTGCTATTGATAACTACAACGGACGTACCGACACGATTATCTGGAAGTTTGTAGGTTTGAACAGTGCTCAGGGTGTGGTGGAAGCCCGCCGGGGTACCGACCGTAAGAATGGTATCGGCAATGTGCATATTTATCGTACTGCCGATCTCTGGCTGAGAGGTGCCGAGTGTGCCAATCGTTTGGGCCTTACTGCCGAAGCACTTTCGATTGTGAATCAGGTGCGCGGCCGTGTAGGTGTAATCCGTACTCCGCTGGGTCTCAACGCTACCGTGAATGAAGTAGAGGATGCCATTATGACTGAACGTGCTTTGGAACTTGCTTTCGAAGGCTATCGCTGGCACGATTTGGCACGGGTGAGCCGTACCCGGAGAGATCCCTCCTATCTGATAGATAAGGTTGTTGAAAAAGAGCTCAATCTCGTGAAGAGGGAGCAGATGCGTGCCCGTTTGGAACTGCAGGCAACTGCTGCTGATCCGGCCGATTGGTTCTTGCTGCCCATCCACGAAAAGGTTGCTCTGTTTACTCCGAACCTGTAGTCATGAATTTTAAACCCAATTGAATATGAAAAGATTCTTTATAATTAATGTGCTGTGTGGCATTCTGGCGTGCAGTCTTTTCCTTGCCAACCCGGTTTACGGCCAGTTTACATGGCCCACCGTGAACGATGAGTTGCCCGAGGGTTGGAAGCATCAGGATATCGGTTCGTTTACCCCTCCTTCCCGGTTTGCCTATGTGGCCGAAACAGGGAGCTGGTATTTCGATGTGTACGGAGCTAACGTCTGGGGTGGTACCGAGGAGTTCCACTTTGCTTATTTCGAAACTGAGGCCGATAAACAGGTTGTGTGCCAGGTTTCGTACGCTCTGCTTGAGAATGCATACGGAAAAGCCTTCATTATGATCAGGGCCGGGTTGAATCCTCTTGAACCCTGGGGATATATGGAGAACCGCAGAGCAGATGTCTGTTTTAACTATCGTGCCACCTATAACGGTGCCTGTATTACTCCCTACACCTATACCCACCAGAACGGGCTTCAGGCTCCCCGTTGGCTAAAGTATATTCGTCAGGGTAGTTTTATTACCGGTTATGTTCGCGACACGGAGGATATTCCCTGGCACCGGATGGGTGCTCCCATGAAACTGGCGTTGAAAGGTACCTGCTACATGGGTGTGGGCGTTTGCGGCCACAGCCAACGTTCCCGGGTTATTTTCCAGAATGTGGTTGTTGAAGATATCGATGTGCCTTATGCCATTGATTATCCTACCGACGACCAGGCACTTGCCAAAGGTGCTTCGGTGAAGATTGATGTCACCAAAACTTTTGGTCACTATGGCGACGACTATTTTACCATTAACCCCACCGTATCTGATGCAAGTATTCTGAGGGCTGTCTATTCGGAAGAGCCTGCCCCCGTAGGTGATGTTGAGCAGTACTACCGCTATGTCACCATTACCGGTTTGAAAGATGGTGTGGCTGCCGTGAATCTGAACTTCAGCTATAACGGTTTTGTATTTAACGATGAGTTTGTGGTCGACGTAACCGATTCTCAAGAGGCTCCCGAAGAGTTTATGACCGGTGTGACCCCCAATGCTCCCTGGAAGTTCCAGGAGGTGGTTGAGAAGGTCTTTGCGCCCGACATGACTAAGAACAATAACCACCGTGTGATTGCCTATCAGCCTACCACTCCTCTCAGAGGCGTTCCCATTGACATTCCGGGCGACTTCTTTGCAGCTGAGTACGACTGGGGTGGCACTGGTCTCTCGTTCCGCGACAATGATCAATCGGTGGGTACTGCTGCCGCTTACACAAAGTATCGCGTTCTGAACCCCTATGCCGATTTTAATCCCAATATGGGCGAAAAAGCGGGTTATGGCCCTTTTATTAACGGGACCTCTCACAACGACTGGTTGCGTTACACTATTAATGCACAGCAATCGGGTTATTATCGCATTTCGCTCGATATCGGACGCGGTGGTAATGCCACCTTCCAGTTCTTCCTCGACGGCGCTGCTATCACGCCTCGCCAAACTGCTGGCTCCAACAGCTGGGCTCTGACCCCTGCTCTTGCTGTACCCGGTCGTGTTTTCATTACGCAGGGTGTTCACACTTTAGACTACTACATGTGGGAAGCCCGTCAGGATTTGGGAGCCATTCACTTTGTGCTTGATCAGGCTCAGGAACAGCCCGATGCCGGTTATGAGCATCCCGGTACTATACCGGTTGTTGCCACCACTCCCTACACAGGAACCGCGTTTCCCGTTCCCGGCCCCAGTTGGATGGCATGGCAGTACGACTTGGGTGGTATGTATAACGCCTACTTCGACTTTAGCACTGCCAACGAAGGTGGTGGCATGGGTCGTACTACCGAGGCTGTCGACTTAGGTGGTGGCGGAAATATTGGCTGGACTAACGCCGGCGAATGGACCGTTTACTCTATCGATGTTCAAGAGGAGGGTTTGTATATTTTGCAGGCTGAGATTGCAGCCGGTGGTAATGAAGCTAAATTCAACTTCGAAATCGACAATGTACGTGCTTCGGGCACCCTTTATACTCCTAAATCAAGTTGGAGTAACTGGGTATGGGTTCGTTCCGACCCCATTCGCCTCAGCCAGGGTCTTCACAGGCTCAAGCTGGTACAGCACAAGGGTGGTTTCGATATTCGCGGAATCGGTGTAATGCAAACCACCAATGCCCTGCAGTATGAGGGATCTGTCGAAGAGAAACTGATTATCCAAACCGATGTCAGCTCGAGTGCCGGGCTGCTATCCAAGGCGCCTTTCCTCTTCCAGGAGAGTGTAAATACTCGCGGTCGCCTCGAGATGGATGTGAAGGTCGACTCAATTGCCAACACAGGTTCGGGCTCCTTTGCCGGCTTTATGCTTCACAATGGCTCTACGGGTTCCGACAACTACCTCACCTACGCTGTGGGTGCTTACCAGGGACTTCGTCTTAACTACAAGTGGTCGAACACGGCTCCTGCCGTATCGATCGACGTGCCGAATGTGAACCTGCCGGTTTATCTGAAACTGCGTACCGAACCGATTGAGGGTAACCCCACGCTGCAGGCCTACTACTCGTACGATAACGAGGTTTGGACTTCGGTTCTGCCCGATCCGTTACTGATTAACTTCCTGAATCCTACGGTAAATGCAGGTTTTGCCACCAATGGCGGCGGAAATGTGTCGTCGAAACGGTTTGGAAGGGCTGTTGCTACCGGTCTTTCGCTCGAGCAGATGTCGAGTTACCAACCATTGCCCGATGAGTTGCCCGCTGCTGCTCCCCTCGCGTTTGGTCCGAATCCCTGGACCAGTGCATCGGGTGCTGCAACAGCTACTTTCGGCGTAGTGACCCCCGGACGGGTTATTCTTTCGGTACACAACTACTACGGGGTTTTGGTAAACACGCTTGTTGATGAGTACAGACAGCCGGGAAGCTATACTGTGGCCTTGTCGGCTGCCCAGATGGGGAGTGCTCCTTCGGGTACCTACCTCATCAAGTTGGTTACCCCCGACGCCTACGAGTATATCCGTTTTATTTACAATAAATAATCGTTCTGATGACTATGACTATGAAAAAACATATCTTTGGTTTGTTGTTGATTGCCACAGCGTTTGGAGCGTGCAATAAATCGGATATCGATCGCGATTTTGCGTACGACCACAACGAGATGACAGGCGACACGTTGACAGTCTATAAGGATACTACGGGTGTGGAGTATTTTGCAGCCAACAAGTACCTGATTGTTAACCGTAAGGAGAACCGGGTTTACTACTACCTGAAACAGGCCGGTTTGTTGGAGATCGTACCTGTGATTCTTCCCGAAGGCGACAACACGGTGCAGCAGGAGTTCTCCGCTGCACTGAAGGCCTCCTTTATCCCCGTTATCAATGACAATACCTGGGTGGGTCACCCCCATGGTGTGATGCTTGAAAACGGAAATATTCTTCTGGCGGCTGAGCGTCGTGTAAACGAGCGGCTTGCCAATGCCTACAGCGACAACATCTTTGTAACGCGTAACAATGCAAAGCAGAACCTTTCGGTTGAGAACTTTGCCCGTTATGCCCCTTATGGCAACAACCTTATCAACACTTCCTATCCTATGATAGCGAAGAACAATGAGGGTGTCATAGTGGTTAAGGCAAAGGGAATGATGGTTTCGGAAGACGATGGCGCCAGCTGGACTCACTATCCGAATGCTTTCAACGCTATTAACAATTCGGGGAAAACCTTTATTACCATTGGTGGTGCGTTAGCTGCTCTCCCCACGGGCGAGTTCGTTGTGGCAACCGACCACTCACGTAACCTGGGTGACCCCGAAATGCAGCCTGTTACCCCCTCGCGGATTATTCAACTGGATCCTGAGACAGGTGCTGCCAGTATTATGGTAGAAAACTGGCTTCCCAAGTACAGAAGGTCGGAAAAGATCTGGTTGGAGTTAACCTCTTTCTCGGGTATCACATTCTACGATCCTGTGGCTTTGGGTTATACCGGGGCTCCTGAAGGTGCCATCATTGGATTCGGATTAGAGAAGAATAAGGTCTTTACCCTTCTTTTCCTGCCCGGCGAAGACGGCAGAGTGGAAAATATGCCCGCGCTTACCGACTATGCCAACACCTACATCGACGATCCCGAAACCGATCTGGACGATAACAATTACACATTCGACTACCAGAGCGATATCTATCTGTTCTCTACCAACATCATTGGAACTGCGCTTCGCCATTCGGGTGTGGGTTTGATTTACAATCCCATGACCAATCGGTTTGAGTTGATACACTCTACTCCTTATACACTGGATTTGTGGAGTATCGATGCCGAAAGCCTCTTCGACCCTGCCACCGCTTGGAACCCCGAAACCTTCTACAAGATGCCCTGGGTTAAGGAGACCGATCTGGTTATTCGTGATATCAGTCTTCGTGGTTACGGTATGTATCCTCTCACCTCGTATGTTGATACCCAGAATCAGAAGATTCACACCTTCTTCGACGCTGGTGATGAGTATCCCGGCCGTAGCGGTGTCTTTGAAATGATTCGTACGTTAAATACTCCTGTTTTGGTTGATTCTTTGGCAAAACGGAGAAAAATTGCCAACGGACAGAGGTACTAACAGCGTTTTTTCAACGCACTTTAAAAGGGCTGCCGGTTTCGGCAGCCCTTTTTTTGGGCACCTTCCTCAATCTTTCTACTTTTCTTGTACCTTTGCTTTCTACCTATTCTATTGTACCGTATGCAGAAGCTTAAGCTGCCCCGGATCTTCCTGCCCCTGGTTGTTGCGCTTTTCTTTGCCGGCTGGGTTCTCTACTACTTCTTTGCATGCCGCTATCAGCTGCTTTTTATGGAGCAGCAGGAATTGTTTCTCTTTACTGGCAACTACTTTTCTGATTATCTCTCGCGTCCGGGAGGGCTCGTAGCATACGCAGGCGCTTTTCTTCTGCAGTTTTTCTATCATCCTTTAGTCGGTGCACTTATTCTGGCTTTTTTGGGGCTCACTCTTTTTGTACTGCTGTTTCGTCTGGTTACGCGCATCTTTCCTCGCGATTTGGCCCTCTTTGTTGCCCTTCTCCCTGCCATCCTTCTCTTCATCCTGCAGCACGACCATAGTCTCTCTCTGGCCATGCCGCTCTCGCTCGCTCTCTCGTTTACGGGTTTATGGGTAGGGTTCTCTATTCGGAAGGCATCTTTACGTATTCCGCTCAGGGGGGTAATCCTTCTCTTTCTTCTTTTTGCCGGAGGCGTTTCAGTGTGGATTCCCTTTCTGCTTTTTCTTTTTGAGGAGTTACTCTCCGGTCGCCGATTCCGGTTTTCGGGACCCCTTGTCTGGGTTTTCTCACTGTTGGCGCTCGTCTTGTTGTTGCAAGCATCTCTTTATCGCACCTATTCTGTAGGCGATCTTCTCTTGGCTAATATCTCCTTTCGCCTGGGTCTTCCTTTTTTTGGCCTGTTGTTGGCCCTTCTTTGGTTTTGGTGTCTTGCTGCAGCTACGGTGTCGCTTGTTTTTCATTCGCGCTCCATCAGGCTTCCGGAGGGAGGCTATTTGTGGGCTCGAAGCGTGCTGTTTGCACATGTAGTGGGAATGCTTGCCTGGGGAGGCGTTCGTTTGGCCGATAACAAAAATGCAGAGCAAATTTTGCATATCGATCATGCTGTAATGATGCAGGATTGGCCCGCAGCGCTTGAGGTATGCCGGGCCTATCCCGAACCTCACAATGTGGTGTGGCAGTATGCCAATCTTTCGCTCTTTATGCAGGGACGTTTGCTTGATGATTTCTTAGAATTTTCATCGACCGACTTCGACCCGCTTTTTCTCCCTTTTTCGGCGAATAACCTGATTCCTCTCTTTGGGCAGGAGGTTTATTATCAGATGGGATTTATCAATGAATCGGTTCGCTGGGCCTTCGAAGCCTCTGTGGCCAACCCACAGGGAACACAGTCGCGCCTTTTGCGCCGTTTGGCACAGGGAAACCTGATTAACGGGAAGTATGAGGTGGCCCGTAAGTATCTTACCGTTCTGGAGCAGTCGCTCTATTACAGGAGGTGGGCCGGCCAGATGAAGCAGTCGCTTACGGATACCCTTTCGAATCAGCTCCTCTGGGTAAAATCAAAGCGCGATTTGTTGACTCCGTACGATTTCTTTTCGGGAGGCCATCCCATTCTTTTCCTGGAGCACTATTTAGACCAACAGCCCCGCAACAAGATGGCCTTTGAGTATTTGATGGCCTATTACCTGCTTTCGAAAGATCTTAAGGCGGTTATGGACAATCTACCCCAGCTCTTTAATCACGATTATGCCAAGTTTCCCTCTTTGCTGGCGCAGGTGGTGGTCTTGTACCTGGCCACACATCCCCAAGATGCGGATGTGATAAAGAGTTATCCCATACCTTCGGATGTGTTCAAGCAGTTTGAACTGTTTCACAGTGTGCTTCGTGCCAACCAAGCCAATCCGGAGGTAGCCAAAGCGTTATTAAAGAAGGATTTCGGGAAAACGGTGTGGTACTATCTTCAATTCGACAACTCGCTCGAGCAAAAAATGCAGATCCATGAGAAACAGGTTATCTACTAGCTTTTCGCCCTTTTTGTCGGGCGGGCTTCTCCTCTCGCTTTTGTGCTGCCTCTTCGTTGCAGGTTGTGCTTCGGGTCCCGATTCGGGTATCGCCGATGATAGCCCCCCCGCCATTTTCCCCGATTATTCCGGCGTAACCATTCCACCCAATATTGCACCGTTGTCGTTTCGCGCAACGGATAGTAGCACCCGTGTAAATGCTACTTTTACCGGGGCCGATGGGTACTCTTTTGCCGTTGTGGGATCACCCACCGTCAGAATCCCTTTGAATAAGTGGAAGAGGTTGCTGTTGGGCAGTGTGGGTAGCACCGTTTCGGTGAAACTCTTGTTGAAAAAGGGCAGTACCTGGTACCAAAAGAGTCCTTTCACCCTCTCGGTTTCGCCCGATTCCATCGATTCGCATCTGGCTTACCGATTGATTCCTCCCGGTTACGAGATGTGGAAACATATGGGCATCTATCAACGGTCGCTCTCCACCTTTAAGGAGGCGGCCATTATGGAGAATCGTCAAACCGATCAGGGTTGTATGAACTGCCATTCGTTTTCGAACTATAATCCCCAAAGGATGTCGTTTCATCTTAGGGCCAAGTTTGGCGGAACTCTTTTTGTTGATGGCGACTCTATCTACAAGGCCAATCTGAAAACCCCCGAAACCCTCTCGGCGGGGGTCTATACCTCATGGCATCGCGACGGTCGTTATGTGGCCTTTTCGCTTAACAAAACCTTTCAAAAGTTCCATATGGTAAAAGAGAAGGTGACTGAGGTGTACGATGAGGCTTCGGATGTGGTTGTGTACGACACTCGAACCCAAACGCTCCATACCGACTCGCTCCTTTTTTCGACCGGCAGCATGGAGACCCATCCCTCTTTCTCGCCCGATGGAAAATATCTCTACTTCTGCACGACCCCTTCGAAATCGTTGCCCGACAGTCTTTTAAAGATGCGTTACTCTATTTGCCGGATCTCTTTTGATGCCGAATCGGGGCAGTTTGGCGAGCAGGTCGATACTGTGGTTTCGGCTCGGGAGCTGGGGCTTTCGGCCGTTTTCCCGCGAATTTCGCCTAACGGAAAATTCATGGTTTTTACTGCATTAGATTACGGACAGTTTCCTATATGGCATTCGGAAGCCGATTTGTGGATGCTCGATTTGAGCGGCGAGGCGGCTCCCTTCAAAATGGAGAGCATCAATAGCAACGATACTGAGAGTTATCACTCTTGGTCGTCGAATGGCAGGTGGATGGTTTTCTCGAGCCGACGTATTGACGGACTCTATTCGCGCCTCTATTTTGCCCATATTGATGAGAGCGGCACAGCCTCTAAACCTTTTCTGCTTCCGCAGTCGGATCCCGAACAGAACGGCTCCCGGATGCAGTCGTACAATACTCCGGAGTTTATCAGGGGGGAGGTGCAGATATCACCACGCCGTTTGGGCAGAGCTGCCCGTTTGGAGCCGGCTACAACCCTGTTTACCCCTTTAAGCAAGGATTAAAATGAAAAAGCCTGCAAATCAAGTGATTTGCAGGCTTTGCTTCTGGATTGTTCTCCAAGTTGTCGGGGTGAAAAGACTCGAACTTTCGACCCCTTGCACCCCATGCAAGTGCGCTAGCCAACTGCGCCACACCCCGGATCAATCTGAATGAAGAAGAACCCTTTTCTTTAGAAGCGGTGCAAAAGTACATAGACTCCCTGATTTGTGCAAGCGTTTTTCTGTTTTTTTTCTTTTTGCTGCGTGAGATCTGCTCGCTTTGCAGCCTTTTTACTACTTTTGCCGTTGTTTTTCACGAAACCCCCAGAGCATATGAAAGGTATAGTTTTTCACTCACTCCGAGGCGGTTTACCGCTTCTTCTTTTTTGTGCTATTATGGCTCTTCCGATCTCTTCGTGCGTGTCGAAGCGAAAATATCTCGACGCTGAACAGGGCCGAACGGCCTCTCTGCAGCGTGAGCGCGAATTAAAACAGCAGATAGACCAACTCGATGCGAAGCGGCTGGAGCTTGATAACCTCTTAACCGCGATGAAAAGGGAGGTTGCTGCCCTCAGGGCCGATACGACCCGTATGGGCGAGAAGATTAGAACGCAGTTAACCTGGTTGAATGCCAATTTGTCGGAAAAGGAGAAATTAAACCTCTCATTGCAGGATAAGTTGCGTGAGCTCAATGAGCGGGAGAGAACCATTGAGGAGTTGCAATCGGTAATCCGGAAGCAGCGGGAGGCAACCGAGGGGCTGTTAGCAAGAGTGAAACAGGCTCTTTTGGGTTTTAATAATGACGAGTTAACGGTTACCACCCGCAATGGCAAGGTTTACGTTGCCATGTCGGATAAACTGCTTTTTCGATCGGGAAGTGCGGTGGTCGATAGCCGGGGTAAGGAGGCGCTCGCTCTCTTGGCCGATGTGCTGAACAAGCAGGCCGATATAGATGTGGTGATTGAGGGTCACACCGATAATGTGCCCATCAACACACAGCAATTCAAAGACAATTGGGATTTGAGCGTAGTTCGCGCCACCTCTGTGGCTCGGATTCTGACATCCGATTTTGGCATGTCGCCGCTTCGGGTGCTCCCTTCGGGTCGCTCCGAGTATCTGCCGGTCGACGACAATTCGCGAACCGAAGGTCGTTCGGCTAACCGGCGTACCGAAATTATCCTCTCGCCCCGTTTGGATGCGCTCTTTGAGCTGTTGCAACAAGAGTAGAATATGTACCCTGCAGGGCGTGGCCAACGAGCTGCTGTCTTGCGATTATAAAGTTTTGGAGAGTCATTTATGTTGAATGTTGTTAAGTTGAGCAAAGGCTTGGAGATCCGCCTGAAAGGCCGCCCGAAGCCGGAGATTTCTGCCTTACCTGTTGAGGGGAGATATGCTCTGAAACCCGCCGATTTTCACGGGCTTACGCCCAGGCTGCTGGTTCGTGATGGCGATATTGTCAAGGCCGGGACCCCTCTTTTGTGTGATAAAAATTGTCCGGAGATTTGCTTCTGTTCGCCTGTGAGCGGAACGGTTGAGGCGATAGTGCGCGGAGAGAAACGGCTTCTTTTGGAGGTTGTAATCCGTGCTGCGTCGACGCAGGAGTATGTCGATTTTGGCAAAGCTGATCCCGGTAAGATGTCGCGCCAACAGATTGTGGCGCGGATGCTGGAGAGTGGCGTATGGCCCTCAGTGGTAGAGCGGCCGTATGGTTTTATTGCAAATCCGTTGGTTCAGCCCGTTTCTGTTTTTGTTTCGGGTTTCCGTACTGATCCTCTGGCGCCCGATTATCAGGAGATGTTAAAGGATTCGGGTTCTGATTTTAAAACCGGCATGCGCGCACTCTCGCGGTTAACGGCTGGAAAACTTTTTCTCGGATTGCCTGCAGGGCAAAAAATATCGCCAGTTTTCGAAGGGTTGGAGCAAACTGAAGTTCGCTTTTTTGAAGGCCTCCATCCTGCCGGAAATGTAGGGGTGCAGATTCATCATGTACGTCCTGTAAATAAGGGCGATGTGGTATGGACTATGGCTCCCCAGGATGTGATGATCCTGGGTCGTCTTTTTAACGAAGGGGTTTACCGACCCGAAATCCTTTTGGCTCTTGCCGGTTCGGAGGTTGTAGATCCCCAATATTTCAAGGTTCGGAAGGGGATACAAATTTCGGGTGTTGTTTCGGATCGACTGCAGGTGGGGCCGGTTCGGATTATCAGTGGTAATGTGCTTACCGGAACAAAGGTTTCGTCGGAGGGGTATCTCGGTTATTTGCACGATATGGTTACGGTGATTCCCGAAGGGTTGCACCATGAGTTTTTGGGCTGGCTTATGCCCGGTCTGCAAAAGTTTAGCATTTCGAGAACCTTTTTCTCCTGGTTGTGTCGAAGCAAGGAGTATCGGCTCGATTCGAATACGAACGGGGGCAAACGGGCCTTTGTTTTTACCGGATTGTACGAAAAGGTGGTTCCCATGGACATCTACCCTATGCAGTTATTAAAGGCTTGCCTGGCTTCCGACTTGGACCGGATGGAGGCGTTGGGAATTTATGAGGTGCTCGAGGAGGATCTGGCTTTATGCGAAGTGATCTGCCCCTCGAAAACCCCCGTTCAGGAGATTCTCAGAAACGGGTTGAACAACCTCGCAAAAGAGATGAAGGGATAGACTTTTCTGATTAATAATATAGAGTTAAATGAAGTCGTTAAAGAAATTATTAGATCAAATAAAGCCTCACTTCGAGGCCGGCGGGAAGTTTGAGAAGCTGCATTCCACTTACGATGCCTTTTCGACCTTCCTGTTTGTGCCCGATGAGGTGGCTCCCGCAAAGGGTGCACATATCCGCGATGCAAATGATATGAAGCGGGCCATGTTTATGGTGATTGTGGCAATGACTCCGGCTCTGCTGTTTGGGGTTTGGAATGCAGGTTACCAGCATGATTTGGCATTTGGGTTACAGTCGGGCTTGCTGCAACAGTTCTTTTTTGGATTATGGCGTTTCCTCCCGTTAGTTGTTGTGTCGTATGTTGTGGGTCTGGGTATCGAATTTGGCGTGGCGCAGGCGCGCGGTCACGAAGTGAACGAGGGGTTCCTGGTTTCGGGAATGCTCATACCTCTCATTATGCCCATCGACATCCCTCTCTGGATGGTGGCACTTGCCACCGCCTTCTCGGTGATTTTTGTTAAGGAGATTTTTGGCGGTACGGGAATGAATATCTGGAATCCGGCCCTGGTGGCGAGAGCTTTCGTCTTTTTTGCCTATCCTACGGCCATCTCGGGCGATAAGGTGTGGGTAGCCGGATTGCAAGATGGTATCAAAACCGTTGACGGCTTTTCGGGAGCCACTCCGCTTGCGCAGGCTTCGGCCGCCATTACGGATGGCTCCACCTTAGATCAGTTGACTTCCGCCATGCCATCGGGTTTCGATATGTTTCTGGGTCTGATTCCCGGAAGCATTGGCGAGACCTCCACATTGGCCATTTTGTTAGGAGCCGCTCTGCTGCTCTTTACCGGAATTGCCAGTTGGAGAATCATGCTCTCGGTATTTGCCGGAGGGGCCTTTATGGGCTTGGTTTTTAACCTTTTTGCTGTGAATACCTATATGGCCTTGCCCTTCTGGTACCATTTTGTAATGGGCGGTTTTGCGTTCGGGGCTGTTTTCATGACCACCGATCCGGTATCGGGCTCGCAGACCTCAACGGGGAAATGGATTTACGGATTTCTGATCGGGATTTTGGCCGTTTTAATCAGGGTATTGAACCCCGCCTATCCCGAAGGGATGATGCTGGCCATCCTCTTTATGAATACCATGGCACCGTTGGTAGACCACTATGTGGTTGGGGCAAATATTAAGCGCCGCCTTCGCAGGGTAGCCAAACTGTAAGGATGGGCCAAAAGTTTTAAACCTACTTAAGATGAAGAATTTTAGCAATAGATACATTTTCCTTTTCTCGGCAGCGATGGTTCTCTTTGTGTCGGCCGGTTTGGCGGTGGCCTCTCTGGTACTGGCTCCCTATCAGCAGAGAAACATTCAAATTGAGAGCTATCGCAACATCCTCACTTCGCTGGGTGTGGAATCTACCCCTTCTACAGCTGAGACGTTGTTCGGGCAATATATTAAAGAGGAGTTGGTTGTGTTGGAGGGCAGCGTAGTTGAAGGTAAACGTGCCGCTGAGGCCTCCGGGAGTGAACAGGTTTTATATCTGGCCCAAAAGGAGGATAAAACCTATTATATTGTGCCTTTGCATGGCAAAGGTCTTTGGGGAAAACTCTGGGGTTATGTTGCCCTTGAGTCGGATCGCAACACGGTAAGCGGTGTTGTGTTTGCTCATTCCAGCGAAACGCCTGGTTTGGGAGCCGAGATTTCGACTGCCGAATTTCAGAGCCAATTCGTGGGCAAGAAGTTTGTGGATCCTTCTAAAGGGTTTGTCTCTATATCGCTCCTGAAGAAGGGTTCCTATACACCCGGTGATTTTGCGGTCGATGCCATTTCGGGAGGAACGCTCACCAGCAATGGGGTGCAGGCTATGCTAAGCGATTGCCTGTCGGCGTACCAATCCTATTTTTCTAACCTTAAATCCGAATAGATCATGAATATGTTTTCGTCCGAAACCTATAAGCAGCTCGGCAAATCGCTCAACAAGGAGAATCCGGTTTCGGTGCAGGTGCTGGGTATCTGTTCTGCTCTGGCCGTTACGGTAAAATTGCAGCCGGCACTGGTGATGAGTATATCTGTGATCTTTGTGGTGGCCTTTTCGAATTTAATTATTTCGCTGATTCGAAACTATATTCCCAACAGTATCCGGATTATTGTGCAGTTGGTGGTGATCTCATTTTTGGTGATCCTGGTTGATCAGATTCTTAAAGCCTTTTCGTATGAGGTTAGCAAGCAACTCTCGGTATATGTGGGGCTAATCATCACTAACTGTATCTTGATGGGGCGGCTCGAGGCCTTTGCAATGGCCAATAAACCCTGGCCCTCGTTTATCGACGGAATCAGCAATGGATTGGGTTATGGAATCATACTGGTGGTGATAGCCTTTTTCAGAGAGTTATTCGGTTCAGGAAAGCTTTATGATATTGTGGTGATCCCGAAGATTGCCTTCGATGCGGGATATGCAAATAACGGTCTCTTTATCCAGCCGGCCGCTGCTCTGATCCTTTTAGGCTGTATTATCTGGTTCCAGCGTTCGCGGAACCGTGAAATGATTGAAAAATAATTCATACCCGATTCATGGAAAATTTACTCAATATATTCGTTAAGGCCATCTTTATTGAGAACATGATCTTTGCCTACTTTTTGGGCATGTGTTCCTATCTGGCCGTTTCAAAATCGGTGAAGACAGCCATGGGGCTGGGTGTGGCCGTAATTTTTGTGGAGATTGTCACGGTTCCTGTGAACTATTTGATGCAGAAATATTTATTGGCGTCGGGTGCCCTCTCGTGGCTCTCCCCTTCGCTTGCCGGTATCGATTTGTCGTTTCTCTCGTTCGTGATGTTTATTGCCGTAATTGCTGCATTGGTTCAGTTGGTAGAGATGGTGGTCGAAAAATTTGCTCCCGCACTCTACAATTCGCTGGGCATTTTCTTGCCGCTGATTGCTGTGAATTGCGCCATCATGGGGGCATCGCTCTTTATGCAGGAACGCGCTTATGCCCATGTGGGAGAAGCCGCCGTATTCGGGCTGGGATCGGGAGTGGGCTGGTTATTGGCCATTGTTTCGATTGCCGCCATTCGTGAAAAGATTGCCTATTCGCATATTCCTGCACCTCTCAGGGGATTGGGTATCACCTTTATCATTACCGGATTGATGGCCATCTCGTTCATGTGTTTTATGGGCATCCAGCTGTAGATCTAATCCAAACTATTGTATAAGAATTTCTTAATTGATGATCACAATGATTTTATCTGTTGCGTCTGCCACGATTTGTATCGGGATAGCTGTTTTTGCAGCTGTGGTGATGATTCTGGTGGCAGTATTGCTGTACGCTAAGAAGAGACTTGTTGCCCAGGGCAACGTGAAGATTACCATTAATAGCGAAAACGAGATTGAGGCTCCTGCCGGGAGCACCCTATTAAATACCCTGAGTGAAAATAAAATTTTTCTGCCCTCGGCCTGCGGCGGAGGTGGAAGCTGCGGCATGTGCCGCTGCCAGGTGCTCGAAGGGGGCGGATCGATTCTCCCTACCGAAGTGGGCTTTTTTACGCGCAGGCAGATTCGCGATAACTGGCGTTTGGGATGCCAGGTTAAGGTAAGAGGCGATTTAAAAATTCAGGTTCCCGAGGAGGTGCTGGGCATTCGTAAATGGAGTTGCGAGGTGGTTTCGAACCACAACGTGGCCTCTTTTATCAAGGAGTTTGTGGTGAAGCTACCCGAAGGAGAGCAGTTAAACTTCAAGTCGGGAAGCTATATTCAGATTGATGTGCCCAAATATTCGATGCGGTTTAAAGATATCGATGTGGACGAGCGGTTCCGCAGCGAGTGGGATAAGTTTAAACTCTGGGATCTCGCGTGCGAGAACAGCGAAGAGACCTACCGGGCTTATTCTATGGCCAATCACCCTGCCGAAGGCAATATCGTTATGTTAAACATCCGTATTGCCACTCCCCCTTTCGATCGTGCCAAAGGGGCATGGATGGATGTAAAGCCCGGGATCTGCTCCTCCTACATCTTCTCGTTGAAACCCGGCGATAAGGTCGATATTTCGGGGCCTTACGGCGATTTCCATATTCTCGATACCCGGCGTGAGATGCTCTACATAGGCGGTGGCGCCGGTATGGCTCCCCTGCGTTCGCACCTTTTGCATCTTTTCCACACCCTGAAAACCACCGATCGGAAAATCTCCTATTGGTATGGCGCCCGTTCGCAGAACGAAATTTTTTACGAAGAGGATTTCCGCGCCATCGAGAGGGAGTATCCCAATTTCAGTTTCCATATCGCACTGTCGGAACCTCGCAAGGAGGATAACTGGAAGGGTTATGTGGGCTTTATACATCAGGTTATCTACGAAAACTACCTGAAAAACCATGAAGCTCCCGAAGATATTGAATACTATATGTGTGGTCCCGGTCCCATGGCCAATGCGGTTAAGGGGATGCTCGACAACCTGGGGGTGCCTAAAGAGATGCTGATGTTCGACGATTTTGGCGCTTAATTGAATCTTTCTCAGCTGCTGCAAAGAGGCAGGGAAGAACCTGAAGGCTTCCAAAGCAAGCGTTGGTCAGCCTGTTTTTAACGAACCTCTATTCACAAGCAAATATTCACAAGCAAAAAAGAGAGTGTCTCGAAAGGCGAACCTTTGAGACACTCTCTTTTTCATTACGCCCCTCCTAAGGGGAGGCTGTTAGTTGGTGGTAAGATCAATCTGCCAGGTACCGGGACGTTCGATCAGCACTTTGATCTCACATTTGTTGCCGGTGGTGGGAGCCGAACCTTTGAGATGAATCGTAAAGGGAAAGGCTTCCGATTTCAGGTCGGAGTAGGTGGCTCTGGAGCCCTCTTCGTCGAACTCAAGGTTCGATTTACCCACCTGTGTGAAGTATTGCAGTCCGTTTACGGTGATGTTATTGAACGAGGTGCCGTTCTGTTTTACCACAACGCGCACAATGCCGTCTTTAGTTTGTACTTCGTATCCGTCTTTGGTTCGACCCAGATATTTTGCGTTTTCGAAATAGCCTTCAAGGACGCCCTTTTCAGGATCGGCAAAGGTAATCTTGGCTTTCCCTGTAAACTCGCCTTTACTGAATTCGCCCTCATATTTGTCGCCTTTGACAAAGGGATATTCGTTGACTACTCGGTCGGCACCAAAGATGTAAACACCTTTGCCTTCGGGTACTCCTTTTTTGAAGGTGCCTTCGAAGCTGTCTTCGCCAACAGCTTTGCCCTTTCCTTCGGCTACCCCTTTCTTTTGCGCCCCTTCATACGTTCCGCCTGCGATAGCTGCAGGGGCGGAAACCTGAGCGTTGGCCGTAAATGCCATGGTAGCAAATGCTAACAGAATGCTTGCAAATCTTAGTTTCATTGGAATTAGTTTTAAGGATAAATGAATGCGTGCGTGTGTGTGGTTCCCTTGTTAGGTAAGATGCAAAAAACGCGCCAAGGTTTAAACGGGCATTTCACATTTCTTGTAACAAAAGTATTGATCTGAACTCTATGAACCAAACAAACGCTCAGTTTTATTCCTTCATCCATGTTAAACTTCGTTTAATAAATAGCGATAAGGATTCGCCTTTGAGCAAATTATTGGCCAATAGGGCGAGGTCGACTAACTGTTTTGGCAGGGCCTTCTCTTTTCCGAAAGCCTTCAAGGCCTCCTCTTTGCGGGTGGTCAGTGCTTGTTCCTTCTCTTCGAGTTCGGATTGCCACTCTTTGTCGCTTTGCGCAATCTCCTTCTCTTTTTTGCCTTTCACCTTTTCGCGTACCGTATCCAGTTCTTGCTTCACGGGGATTAACTCCGACTCCACCTCATTGAGCAGCGAACCGAGCGATTCGTTCTTCTCGCGGCTAATGCGCTTGATGAGTTCGTGACCGGTGTTTACCACCAGGGTGTAATTTTCGGGAAGTGTGCCGTAAAAATTGAGTCCGCCACCCATAGCCGACATTTCGCGCATTCGGCGCAAAAACTCAGATTGGGTCAGAATCATTGGCGACTCTTCGGCCGACAGCTCTTCGAAACTTACAAAGTAGTTGCCTCCGGAAGGGAGCACAGGTTCGAGTACCAATCGCAACTCCTCCTGTTCGCGGGGGCTGAGCGCCGACTCTTTACTGTTCTCTTTGGGAATCAGTTTTTCAATGACATCGGCGTCGACCCTGGCAAACCTGACATTCTCCAGTTTGCTCTCCAGATGGTTAATGTAGTGCGAATCGAGCTTGCCGTCGAATACCAGCACATCGTATCCTTTGTTGCGTGCGGCTTCCACAAAGGTGTACTGCTGCACGGCATCGCTTGTGTAGAGGTAAACAATTTTATTGTCTTTGTCGGTTTGGAGGGGTTCAACGTGGGTTTTGTATTCGTCGCACGTATAATATTTTGCCTCGGTGTTTTTGAAGAGCGAAAATTTGAGGGCTCTTTCGGCAAACTTCTCCTCGGTGAGCATGCCATACTCAATAAAAAGTTTGAGGTTGTCCCACTTCTTCTCGTACCCTTCGCGGTCGTTTTTAAAGAGCTCTTCTAATCGGTCGGCAACCTTTTTTGTGATATGATTCGAGATCTTTTTTACGTTACTGTCGCTTTGCAGATAGCTTCGCGATACGTTGAGCGGAATATCGGGTGAGTCGATAACGCCATGGAGTAGTGTCAGAAAATCGGGCACGATGCTCTCAACGGTATCGGTCACGAAGACCTGGTTGCAATAGAGTTGAATCTTGTTGCGCGAGATGTCGAGATTGTCTTTGATTTTCGGGAAATAGAGAATACCGGTCAGGTTAAAGGGATAGTCCACGTTCAGGTGAATGTGGAATAGAGGCTCTTCGGCCGTGGGAAAGAGTTCGGAGTAGAATTCGGCATACTCCTCTTCAGTTACTTCCGAAGGCTTTTTGTTCCACAACGGTTGCGTGTTGTTAATGACTTTGTCTTTTTCGGTTTCAACCTCTTTCCCCTCTTTCCATTCGGTTATTTTTCCAAATACAATCTCTACAGGCAGAAAACGGCAATATTTTTTCAGTAACCCTTCTATACGGGCCTTTTCAAGGAACTCTTTCGATTCATCGTCGATGTACATCACCACTTCGGTACCTCTTTCGGCCTTTTCGACCTCCTCGATGGTGTATTCGGGACTTCCGTCGCATGACCATTTTACCGCCTTGCTCCCTTCACGATACGAAAGCGTGATAACCTCCACCTTTTTCGAAACCATAAAGGCCGAATAGAAGCCCAGCCCAAAGTGACCTATCACACCATTCAACTGGCTTTTGTATTTTTCGAGGAACTCGCCGGCACTCGAAAAGGCAATCTGGTTGATATATTTCTCAACCTCCCCGGCTGTCATACCCACACCCATGTCTTTTACGGTAAGGGTTCCCTTTTCGGAGTTGAGTTCGACCTTTATGGAGAGCTTCTCCGTTGACTCTGTGAATTCGCCGGCCGCCGAAACCGCTTTCAGTTTTTGGGTGGCATCAATGGCATTGGAAATAATCTCGCGGAGGAAGATTTCGTGATCGGAGTAGAGAAACTTCTTGATAATGGGGAAAATATTCTCGGTGGTAACGCCAATAGAACCTTTTTGCATGGTGATAATAGTTTAAGTGAAACATTGCCAACCCTCTTCTCAAATGTTATACCAATGGCTGTTTGCTGTCAATTCGGCAGACCGACCCGACAGCCTTTCGAAATATTATGCTCTTTATGTCAGTTTTCGAGGTCAATTCGAAAGGGAATTTTGTAATTTCGCTCCCATAATTCTCTAATCCCGGAATGATGAAAAATCTGATAGTAACCGCGCTGTTGTTGGTCTCGTTTGGTGTGTTGTCTGTATATGGCCAGGAATCTGCTGCCTCGGCAAAGAGAGTTCCGCTCGACGGCATGGTGAGGTATGGGCAGTTGGAAAACGGTCTTACTTACTATGTTCGAAAAAACACGCTTCCGGCTAATCGGGCCGATTTTTATATTGCACAGAATGTGGGTGCCATCCTGGAAGAGGATAGTCAGAACGGACTGGCCCATTTTCTGGAACATATGGCCTTTAACGGAACAAAGAACTACTCCGGAAAGGGGATTATTCACTATTTGGAAACTCTGGGGGTTAAGTTCGGTGAGAATATCAATGCGTATACCTCGCTCGACGAAACGGTTTACAATTTGTCGAATGTGCCGGTGACCCGACCCTCAATTATCGACAGTGCTCTCCTTGTTTTGCACGATTGGTCGGGCTTTATCTCCCTGAATGGAGAAGAGATCGACAAGGAGAGGGGGGTAATCCGCGAAGAGTGGCGCACGGGCCAGACAGCCAGTCGGCGTCTTTGGGCTGCCTCCATGAAGCAGATGTTTCCCGGTTCGCAGTATGCCAAACGTGATGTGATTGGCGATACGGCTATCATTAACAACTTTACTCACGAAACGTTGCGTGCCTACTATAAAAAATGGTATCGACCCGATTTGCAGGCCATTGTGGTGGTTGGCGATATAGACCCCGAAGCGGTGGAGAGCCGCATTAAGAGTATTTTTTCCGACATTCCCAAGCCGGTTAACCCTGCAGAGCGAATTATTTATGACATTGCCAACAACGAGCAACCTTTGGTTGCCGTGCTTTCCGATCCGGAGGCCCGTTCGACCCGTATGGAAATCTACTTCAAGCACGATCCGCTGTCGGAAGAGCAAAAGCAGACAGAGGCAGCCTACTTGCTTTCGGTTAAGCATGCGCTCATTTCGATGATGCTCTCGCAGCGTTTTGCCGAACTTCGGCAGTCGGAAAATCCCCCTTTTGCTTCGGCCGGTGGGTCGTTTACCAATCTGGTGCGGAGTAAAGATGGTTTTGCCTTAACCGCTGCTCCTGTCGAAAACAGGGTAGAAACGGCCTTTGAGGCTCTCTTGCGTGAGGCTCGCCGAATGCAACTACACGGTTTTGTTCTCTCAGAACTGGTGCGGGCTAAGGCAATGCTCTCGAGTAGTCTGGAGCAGCAGTACAACGAGCGCGACAAGCAGCGTTCCGAATCGTTTGTGAACCAGTATGTGCGCCATTTTCT
>CAYGID010000002.1:22115-31851 GCA_964349835.1 uncultured Bacteroidales bacterium
ACCGATCAGGTTTCCGACAAGCCTCTGGTGGAAACTGTTCCCGAAGCCGGTCGGCTCCTGAAAGAGATTCGTCACAAGGAGCTCGATTTGGTGGAATGGAGGCTTTCGAACGGAGTGAGAGTACTTCTGAAGCCCACCACCTTTAAGGAGGATGAGGTGCTTTTCTCTGCCTGGAGCGAGGGAGGTCTTTCTAAGGTAGTAAACGAACAGGATCTCTTCTCTGCACAGCTTGCTGTGACTATTGTGGCTAACAGTGGTTTGGGTGCCTTTTCGTCGACCGATCTGAACAAGGTGCTGGCGGGTAAGAATGCCTCAATCAGCCCCTCCATGAGTTTATACTACGAGTCGCTGAGCGGCTCCTCTTCGGTGAAAGATTTGGCAACGCTTCTGCAATTGAACTATCTCTTTTTTACTGCACCCCGTCAAGATGAAAAGGGTGTTCGTGCCGTGATGAACTCTTATCGTACTTCGTTGGCCAATGTGGCCTCCGATCCCGCGCAAAATTTTAACGATACGGTACAGGTGATGCTTGCCGCACGGCATCCCCGCATGAAACGGATGAACCTGGCCGCTCTCGATGCGGTGAATCCCGAAAAGGCCTACGAAATATTCAGGAATCGCTTTGCTTCCGGATCCGATTTTACTTTTCTGCTGGTGGGTAACCTGAACCCCGATAGTATCAGGGGTGCTCTTCTCACCTGGTTGGGCGGGCTTCCCTCGAACCACTCGGCCGAGCGGTTCACCGACTGGAAGATACGCTATCCGACAGGGAAGGTGGTGAACGCTTTCGAATTTCCCCAAACGGTGAAGAAATCGTCGAATTATGTTGTCTATAACGGCAAATTAAAATATAGTCTCAAAAACGCGATTTGCGTGGAGGCTATTGGCGAGATTCTCAGTACCCGCTATCTGGAGAGTATTCGTGAGGAGCAGGGTGGAAGCTACGGAGTCAGTTCGTCGGGTTCACTAGCGCGCATCCCCGAATCGACAGCCCTTCTCTCAATGCGGTTCGATACAGATCCGGAAATTAAGGATCAGATGTTGGCGATTATTCACGAAGAGGTGCAAAAATTTGTGGAGGAGGGCCCACGTCGCGACGATTTTCAGAAGGTTAGGGAGGCCATGCTGAAACAGTACAAAGAGAATGTTATGGAGAACGGGTTTTGGCGATCGGCTGCCATTACCCTCTTCCGCGACGGGCTCAATAGAACGGAACCCTACCGAAAAGCGGTTGAATCGCTCAAGCCCTCCGACTTGCAGAAGGTGCTAAAACAGATTGTGAAGCAGAAGAATGTGCTTGAGGTGCAGATGATGCCTGCACCGTAACGGCAAGTCCGTTACAGTGCAGGGCCATGCTGTCAGGCTTTGGCGAATTTTTTTTTGGCTCGCTCCACGATGAAACACATCTCATGGAAATGTTTTTCCATGCTGGTTAAGAGGGCAAACTGCGCCAGTGTGCGTTGCCAGTTGTGTTCGGGGTGGTGAATCTTGTAATAGGTGTCGCCGTCGAGATAATCGGCAAAGAAGCGCACTGTTTGCATATAGGTGAGCAGCTTTGCACCAAAGGCCAGATGGTCGGTTTCGGTCGATGTCAGAAAGCTCGATGCAGTGGCCAAATACCCTTCTGTGTAGGCTTCGAAGATTGCCAGATTGATAAATATTTTGCTCAGATCGGCATCATCCTCAGCACCTGTATTGGCTCCGGTACGCATGAAATCGCCAAAATCCGAAAGAACATATCCAGGCATCACGGTGTCGAGATCGACCACGCAGAGTACCTCGCCGTTGTGGTCGAACAGTACATTGTTTACCTTGGTGTCGCAATGGTTAATCCGCTTGGGAAGGATACCTTCGCGATGCATCTGTTCGGCCTTGCACATCTCAAACGCCCTTTTTTCTATTTCGTCCACCATATATTGTACTTTGGTCAGCCGCCCCGCTTTGTTGTTCTTTACCGCCTCGCGGAAGGTGGCCAAACGCGACTCCATGTTGTGGAAGTTGGGAATGGTTTCGTGCAGTGGCTCCCCGGGAAGGTCGGCCAGCATCGATTGGAAATCGCCGAACGCTTTTCCGGCAGCATGAGCCAGTTCGGGGGTGATGCTGTCGTTGTAGCTGATACAGTCGGGAATTAAGATCATCAGACGCCAATAGGAGCCATCGTCGGCACGATAGTACCATTTGCCCCCTTTGGCAGGAACTAATCTGAGTACGCGGTTTTCGAGGTGATCGACACCCTGCGCCTTCAGTTTTTCGCGGATATGGTTGGTTACCCGGCAAATATTCTCTTGTAGCTGATCTACATTCTTGAAGATGGCGTGATTGATCTTCTGCAGCACATAATCGGGTTCGGAAGGGGAGAGGGTTCGCACCAAAAAGGATTCATTGATGTGACCGGCGCCCAAGGGGCCGCCCGAGAGATATTGGCCTGCGGCCTCGAATTGATGGAAAAGGCTCTGAATGTCCATGGGTTTTGTGGGGTTTCGGTGGGTGGCGTTAAAGTGTAAAATTGGGGCTTTTTTTTTGTGAATGCAATGGAGAACCACCTCCAAATTGCCGTTTTATGTTGCAGAATAGGTTTTGCCGCAAAGCAAGTCTGAAATATTCTCGCTATCTTCGTTAGAAACTAATCTTTCTGGTACTTAAATAAACCGAAAACCTATGTCTGTTTCTGCCTCTTCAAGGAGTTATGTGGGCCCGCTGATTTTTGTAGGGGTCCTCTTTTTTATGATTGGATTTGCATTGGGTATTAATGGCCTGATTGTTCCATTTCTGCGTGAAGCCCTCGATATTTCGAAAGGCGAATCGTATCTTGTTTTGGGAGCTACCTTCTCTACCTTCGTCATTTTCGGATATCCATCCGGTTTGCTCATTAAACGGATAGGATACAAGAAGGCCATGGTGATTTCGTTTCTCTTTTTTGCGCTGGGACTTTTTCTTTTTGTTCCTGCCGCCCGTCACCAAAGTTTTGGTCTGTTCCTGCTAGCCTCATTTATAAGCGGTATGGGAAATACGCTTTTGCAGGCAGCCGTGAATCCCTATATTACTATCCTGGGTCCTATGGAAAGTGCTGCCACCCGTATGAGCATGATGGGGATAGCCAACAAGGCTGCATGGGCCATTGCACCTATTTTTCTGGGTCTGTTTCTCGATTTGGAGAACGTAGTGCTCGAAGACATCTATTTCCCGTTCTATCTGATTACAGCCACCTTTGTTATTCTGGGGTTGGTATCGACGTTGGTTCCCCTGCCCGAGGTAAAAGCTGCAGGTGAGGATGATTCTGAGTCGGGCGATTCGCAAGTGTGCGCTTATGCGGCATCGAAAACCAGCGTATTTCAGTTTCCGCACCTGATGTTAGGACTGGTAACCTTGTTGATGTACGTAGGAGTCGAAACGGTGGCAATGGCTACGATTGTAGATTATGCCGCTTCGATGAAACTGCCTAATCCCGAAATCTTTACTTCGTATACCGTAATATGTATGGTTGTAGGGTACCTGGTCGGGGTATTCTTTATTCCCAAATACATTTCGCAGAGCCAGGCGCTCTTTGCCTGTTCGATTATCGGACTTGTGAGTTCGCTAGCCGTTGTGCTTGTGTCGGGACCACTCTCCATTTGGTTTGTTGCCATGCTCGGTTTGGCGAACTCCTTGATGTGGCCCGCCATCTGGCCGCTGGCCATGTCGGACCTGGGTAAATATACCAAGGTGGGTTCCTCGTTACTGGTGATGGCGATTGTGGGTGGCGCTATCTTCCCGGTTTTGTACGGGTGGTTATCGGATCTTACAGCAAGCATGCAATCGGGATATTGGATCTGTTTCCCCGCCTATCTGATGATTTTTTACTATGCGCTTGCCGGCCATAAGATCCGGTAATAAGTGATGCGTGATAATTATAAGTTGTGAGTGATAAGTGATGAGCACTTATCACTCACAACTTATAATTTATTACAATTCGTAGCGCACAAACACTTCGATGGCTTGGTATTCGGCCATGCCTAGTTTGTCGTACAGCACAGCGGTTGCATGGTTCCGGTCTTCCGCCCTCTGCCAGAATTCACGGCTGTCGGAGCCCGGAAACATGGGGCCGTTGTTTTGTGATTTGTGTTTGTAGATGGCTTTCCTTTTGGTCATCACCTCTTCGGGGCTCAAAGGCACTGCCATATCGACCTGATCGATGTCCCACTCCTGCCATGCGCCGCGATAGAGCCAAATGCGACAATCTGCAAACCAGGGTTCGTTTTTTAATCGATTGAGGGCCTCCAGAATCACATTCATACAGACCCGGTGAGTGCCGTGAGGGTCGGAAAGGTCGCCTGCCGCGTAGATCTGATGAGGCTTTACCTCTTGCAGCAGTTTCATGGTAATCTCAACATCCTCTTCGCTGATGGGTGCCTTTTGAACGGTACCTGTTTCGTAGAAGGGGAGGTCGAGAAAATGGATTTGTCCTTCGGGAATACCGAAATAGCGGCAGGCAGCCTTAGCCTCACCCCGACGAATTGTCCCCTTCATGAGTCTTACCTCAGTGATATCGGGATCGCTGGCATTTTTGTTTTCCAGAGACTCCTTAACACTCTGGTACAACTGTTGGATATCGAGTCCGTCAGTCTGGCAGATGAGGCGAAATTCATTCATTGCATCGAGGTTGCTCACCACGTCGTCGTCGCTCACGGCAATGTTACCCGAAGTTTGGTAAGCCACGTGTACTTCGTGGTGTTGCTGAACTAAACGGGCAAAGGTGCCTCCCATCGAGATGACATCGTCGTCGGGGTGGGGGCTAAACAACACTACTCTTTTGGGGTAGGGGAGTGCCCTCTCCGGGCGTGTAGAGTCGTCGGCCAGGGGTTTCCCGCCGGGCCATCCCGAAATGGTATGCTGCAAATCGTTGAAAACCTTAATGTTGATGGAGTGTGCAGAGCCCATTTCCACAATCAAATCGCTCATGCCGTGGTCGTTGTAATCGCGGTCGGTGAGTTTCAGGATCGATTTGCCAGTGGTTTGGCACAACCATACTACCCCTTTACGAACCAAGCGGTCGGTCCAGTTGCACTGCCCTACCAGCCAAGGCGTTTTTACGCGACAAAGTTCTGAGGCTGCCGAATGGTCGAGGTAGACCGTGGCATTCATGTGTTGTTGCATGAAGGAAGTGGGAACGGCATCGGTAACCGCTCGCTCAATGGTGTTCTTTGTCACTTTGGTTTTTCCTTCGCCCCAGGCCATCATGATGACCCGTTTTGCCTGTAAAATGGTGCGGATGCCAATGGTGACTGCCTTTTGCGGCACATGCTCCATCCCAAAAAAGTCGGAGGCCAGAGAGATTCGGGTTTGTGTATCGAGGTGCACCAATCGGGTGGGCGAATTGATCATCGATCCCGGTTCATTGAAGATTACGTGTCCTCCTTTGCCCAATCCGAGCAACTGTATGTCGATTCCTCCCAGCGCGGCAATCTGCTGTTCGTACCTTTCGCAGAAACCGGTTATTTGGTCGGGCGAAAGGGTACAGTCAATGGTGTGAATGTTTTCGGCAGGGATGTCAACCAGCGAGGTGAGACGACTCCGCATGTAGGCATCCTGACTTTGAATGGCCTGGGGGGAGATGGGGTAAAATTCGCCCGCCAGAAAAATATGTACGTTTTTAAAACTGAGGGTCCCTTTTTGGTACATTCCCACGAGTTCAGCGTAGAGCTCCTCGGGCGAAAAACCGGTCACAATACCCAACACACAACTTTTCCCCTCCAACTCACGTTTTTGGATGAGCGAGGAAACCTCTCCGGCAATCTTCCGGGAGGCCTCCTCTGCTGTTCCAAAGATGCGGGTAGGAATCTTCTCGTAACGGGTAATCCCCTCCGTCCTGGCGGGTTCTTTCCACACGGAATCCTGTTTCAGGCGGTATGTGTACGTAGGGACAAAGGGTTTTTCCTTCGTCTGCTTCATGATAGTTAATTCTGCAAATTATGAATACTCTGAACCAAAGTCGTTTGCCGGAATTTATTTGCCGGAAGCAAGCGAACGGTTAATCTTGTCGAAATCGGTAATCTCGCACTTTGCGCTTTTGGCAAGCGCTTCGAGCAGCAACCGAACGTCGGCTTCAAAAAAGTTCTTTGCAATGTAGCGGATTTGTACATTGGCATAGTCCTTTTTGGAGACAAGAGGGAAGAATTCATACCGACTCCCGCTCTTTGCATGGCCCACTACCCCTTTCTTTTCGAGCGACCGGAGTAGAGAGGCTACAGAGGTATACACAGGCTTGGGCGCGGGATACGCTTCGATAATATCATAGATAATGGCCTTTTGTACAGACCATAACACTTGCATTAACTCTTCCTCGGGAAGGGTCATGCGCAACATCTGGTTTCGCTTTGTTCTCATAATTAGTGAGTTAAAAGGTGATAAAAGTTGATTGCAAAAACTGTTGCAAGATACGAAAAAAATGCCCCGACCGTAGTAAAAATTGCATCTTTCTTACAGATAGATAGTTTACGGGCGAATACGAATTAAATAGCAATACGCATATAAAGGGTAACCCCGCACAAATGACATGGTTTTGAGGCCGTTTGTATGCAAATGAAAAAGGGTTACAAGTTTTTGGCTTGTAACCCTTTGTATTTCAGTGGACCCAGAGGAATTCGAATCCCCAACCTTCTGATCCGTAGTCAGATGCTCTATCCAATTAAGCTATGGATCCTTTTTTCACGGGTGCAAATGTACATGTTTTGGCTCATTCTCCAAAATTATCCTGAGTCGATTTTTGGATTGTGGCTTTTTTTTTGTTGCCTGACTTTTTTGGTCTGTTTCTTGCGAAATCTTTCGTTATTTTGGCATATCAGATGGTTTGGTGCCCTCTGTGCTGTTGTTGCCTATCCTTTACGCCTTATGAAAGTTACCCAAAAAGGGCTTCTTTATGCCCTCGTGATTGTTGTTGTTGCTGTGATTATTCTCTGGCCCCGCATTTCGCGTTCGCTCTTTCCCGAATCGCCGGGAGTCGGACCAGAACCCTCTCCGCGCGGTTCGGCTGCTTTAAGAGAGCCGCTTCAGGTTGAGGCGGTTGTAATTACACCGCAGAACCTCACGGATGTGGTTCGAAGCGTGGGAACCCTGCTCCCCGAAGAGGAGGTGGATCTTACTTTCGAAAGCTCGGGAAAGATTACGGAGATTCTCTTTGAGGAGGGCGAAATGGTTAAAAAGGGCGATGTGCTGGCGCATATAAACGATCGTCCCCTTCAGGCTCAATGGCAAAAGCTGCAGGCACAACAGAAATTGGCCTTGTTGCGCGAATTCCGCCAGAAGGCCTTGCTCGAAAAGGAGGCGGTGAGTCAGGAGTCATACGATCAGGTGGCTACCGAACTGGAGGCCATTGAGGCCGACATGGCACTGGTGCAGGCCCGCCTTTACGAAACAGTGCTACGGGCTCCTTTCGACGGCACAATCGGGCTCAGGCTGGTGAGCGAGGGGCACTATGTGACCCCCTCGACCAAAATCGCAAAGCTAACCAAGATTTCTTCTCTGAAGATCGATTTTGCCGTTTCTGAGCGGTATTCACGGATCATTGGTAAAGGAACTCGTTTGTCGTTTACCCTCGACGGCGATTTAAATGAGTACAATGCCGAGGTGTATGCGGTTGATTCGCGTGTGGAGGAGACCATGCGAACCATGATGGTAAGGGCACTCTTTCCGAACAAAAATACTCAACTCTTCCCGGGGCGTTTTGCCTCTATCCGGATTGTTCTCAATCAATTAAACGATGTGGTTGCCATTCCCTCCCAAGCTATTATTCCCGAGCTCGGCAAGGAGATTGTGTTTGTATATCGTTCGGGGAAAGCTGAGTCGCGCGACATCTCTATCGGCTTACGCACAGAGTCGCAGGTTGAGGTGAAGGATGGCTTGTCGTTTGGCGATACCCTCCTTACCAGTGGTATTCTGCAGCTGCGCCAAAATTTGCCGGTTGTTATTTCACGCATCAATCAAACTAATTTATGAGCCTTTCATCGGTCAGTGTTCAGCGGCCGGTTTTGGCCACGGTGTTGAATCTGGTGATTCTGATTTTCGGGTTTCTGGGGATGACCTATTTGGGGGTACGGGAGTTTCCCAATGTGGATCAACCCATTATTTCGGTAAGAACCTCTTACCCCGGGGCCAATTCGGATGTCATCGAAAATCAGCTTACCGAACCGCTCGAACAATCGATTAACGGGATTCCCGGAATTCGCTCTCTCACCAGTGTTAGTAGCCAGGGAAGCAGCCGAATCATGGTGGAGTTCGAACTCGAGGTCGATATGGAAACGGCTGCTAACGATGTCCGTGAGAAGGTTTCGAAGGCGCAGCGTTTTTTGCCACGCGATGTGGATCCCCCAACCGTCGAAAAAAATGACGCCGATGCCTCTCCCATTCTGATGCTTGCTATTTCGAGCGATCAGCGGAACATGCTCGATTTGTCGGAGATTGCCGAACTTACCTTTAAGGAGCAGTTGCAGACCATCTCCGGAGTCAGTTCGGTGATGATCTGGGGACAGAAGCGCTACTCCATGCGTCTTTGGCTCGATCCGGTTAAGATGGCTGCACGCGGGGTAACTCCTATGGATGTGCGTACTGCAATCGGACGCGAGAATGTGGAGTTGCCTGCCGGTAAAATTGAAGGGAACACCATGGAGCTTTCTATTCGGACCCTCGGATTGATGTCGCGGCCTGAACAGTTTAATAACCTGATTATTAAGAAAGATAGCCGGAGTGTGGTTCGTTTTCAAGATATTGGCTGGGCCGAGCTGGGACCCGAAGACGAATATGGCGGCATGAAGCTGAATGGAATACCTATGGTGGGTTGTGCCATTGTGCCTCAGCCCGGGTCTAATCATATTGCCATTGCCGATGAGGTGTATCGGCGACTCGAACTGATGAAAAAGGATATTCCCGAAGATGTGAACGTGATGATTGGCTTCGACAATACGCAGTATGTGCGCGCCTCTGTGAATGAGGTGAAGGAGACCATCTACATTGCCTTCGTTCTGGTGGTATTAATCATCTTCCTCTTCCTTAGAGAGGGGCGGATTACCCTCATTCCGGTTATTGCTATCCCTATTTCGCTCATCGGAACCTTCTTCGTGATGTATTTGATGGGCTTCTCTATTAATGTGCTTACGCTTTTGGCCATTGTGCTTTCGGTGGGGTTGGTGGTAGATGATGCCATTGTGATGGTAGAGAATATTTATGTGAAGATTGAGTCGGGCATGCATCCCCGGCAGGCAGCTCTGGCGGGTTCGAAAGAGATCTATTTTGCTGTGATTGCTACCACCATTACCCTGGTTTCGGTCTTTTTCCCCATCGTATTTATGCAGGGAATGACAGGGCGCCTTTTTAAGGAGTTTGCCATTGTAATGGCAACTGCCGTGGGAATCAGTTCGTTTGTGGCCCTTTCGTTTACGCCCATGGTTTCGTCGTTGATTCTGAAAAGGACCGATAAACCCAACCGGTTTTATCGCAAAACAGAGCCTTTCTTTGTGGCTCTGAATGCGGGTTATTCGCGTTCTTTGAACCGGTTTCTCAAGTTTTGGCCCGCTTCGGTACTTTTGTTTGCGGTGTCTATTGCAACTATTGTCTTCCTCTTGAAACAAATTCCGGCTGAGTTGGCTCCCCTTGAAGACAGGTCGCAGATTTCGGTCAATGTAACGGCTCAGGAGGGGGCAACCTATGAGTATGTGCGCGATTATATCGAAGATCTGCAGTACACGGTCGAAGATGTGGTGCCCGA
>CAYGID010000002.1:31951-115684 GCA_964349835.1 uncultured Bacteroidales bacterium
AAACCTGAGGTGCAGGTGCATATTAACCGCGACAAAGCCATCCAGATGGGCATATCGACCGAGGCCATTTCGCAGACCTTTCAGCTCGCGTTGAGTGGTCAAAGAATGGGCTATTTCTATATGAACGGTAAGCAGTATCAGATTTTGGGTAAGCTGAATCGGCAAGATCGGAGTTCGCCTGTCGATCTTAAGAACCTCTATGTAAAAAATAGTAGTGGCGAGATGCTTCAGATAGACAACTTTATTTCGCTACAGGAATCTACAGCACCACCCAACCTCTACCGATACAATCGGTTTATGTCGGCCACGGTTTCGGCCAATCTTGCACCCGGGCGAACGCTGGGAGAGGGGCTGGAGGAGATGGATCGCATTGCTAAAGAGTCGCTCGACGATACCTTTCGTACTTCGCTGGCCGGTGAGTCGAAGGAGTTTAACGAGAGTTCTACCAGTCTGGTTTTTGCCTTTGGGCTTGCCCTTGTACTTATTTTCCTGGTTCTTGCTGCCCAGTTTGAGAGCTTTAAAGATCCTCTGATTATCATGATAACAGTGCCTCTCGCTCTGGCGGGTGCGCTTTTGTTCATGTTCCTGGGCAACCAGACCATGAATGTTTTCAGCCAGATAGGCTTGATTATGTTGATAGGCTTGGTTACAAAAAACGGCATCCTCATTGTGGAGTTTGCCAACCAGCGTAAAGAGCAGGGTTTGACGCGCGATGTGGCCATCAGGGAGGCTGCTGCTTTGCGTCTTCGTCCCATCCTGATGACCAGTTTTTCGACGATTCTCGGGATTTTACCGCTCTGTTTTGCCAGTGGGGAGGGATCTGCAGGGCGAATGGCTATGGGACTGGCCGTTGTGGGCGGGGTTTCGGTAGGAACGCTGCTTACGCTCTATATTATTCCTGCGGTATATCTCTTTATCTCAACCAAAACCGAATATATCAGAGCCCGCAATATGAAGGCCATGAAATCGGAAAATAGTGTTCAATAGGTGCTACTATGTGGGTTAAGTTATTTTGTATTGCTTCTCTTTTGTTCTCAGTGCCTTTACTTCGGGCACAGGAGATTCTCACTCTGAAGGAGTGCCTCGATGCAGGCTTGCAGAGAAACTATTCGTTGCAGCTTCTCCGTTTGCAGGAGGCAACGGCCAAAAACGAAAACAGCCCGGGCAATGCCGGCAAATTGCCCACAGTGAACCTGAATGTGCCCTATTCCGGGTCCTTTCTCTCAACCGAAAGGTGGTTGCGCGAAGGGGGGCAGTCGGGACCTGATGCTTCACTTAATCAAAGCCTGAACCCCAATGTGAATCTCACCTACTCGCTTTTCGAAGGGTATGCGGCCCGTTTTTCGTCCGATAAGCTCCGTTTGCAATATGAGGCAGCTCAGTTACAAACCCGGAAGGGGGTAGAGGAGTACATGGCGGGCCTTATTTCTGAATACTATACACTTCTATACCAGTTGCTTCAACTGGAGAATGTAAAAAGTTCGGTAATCCTTTCGAACGAGCGCGTGCAGATTGTACGCGACCGTTATCAGTTGGGATCCGGTTCGAAACTCGATCTGCTTCAGGCTCAGGTCGACCTGAATGTGGATAGTTCCAAACTGGTATCGCTCTACGAAACGGTGGCTGCTACCCGCATCAGGTTACGTGAGATGATGGCCGATGACCGTCTGAGCCAGCCCTTTCTTCCGGCCGATACCCTCATTCCGGTAAACAAGCAGCTTGTTGCCGATACCCTTATGGTGTTTATGCAGCAGAACAACGCTTCGCTGTTGGCTGTAAAATATCAAAAAATGGTGTCGGAGGCCGACTATGCTCTGGTTCGGTCCACATCTTACCCCTATATGCGGGTCAATGCCTCTTTGGGTTCGCAAATGAGTGGCTACAGCAAAGGGGCCACCGAGAGGCAGCTGGTTTTTGGCCCGTCGTTTGGCATCTCCATGGGCATGTCGCTTTACGACGGCTTGAACCAGCGGCGCAGGCTTCGTAATGCGCAAACGCTTCTGGAGTCGCGCGATGTGATGATTAAGGAGACTGAACTAGCCCTTAGAGCCGATTTGATGACACTTTTTACGGCTTACACCAATAATCTCTACCTGATGGAGTTGGAGGCGCAGAATATTACGGTGGCCAAGGAGAATCTCGACATTGCCAAGGAGCGGTATATGTTGGGAGACCTCGCCGGAATTGAGATGCGTGAGGCACAGCAGCAATGGCTTGATGCCCGGCAGCGCAGAATTTTAGTGAACTATCAGGCAAAACTGGCCGAAATCTCGCTATGCCAGTTGACGGGGCAGTTAACCTTGTATCTGTAGTCGTTTTCTTTGGCTTTTGGCGTATCTTGCGGCCCTTAATGAGCTCATAATTTAGCATTGTGTAAAGGTGGCCGGAGAAAAGAAAAACGTGGTTATTGAGAATGTTACCATTCAGGATATTGGCGCCGAAGGGATGGCCGTGGCGCGTGTCGATCAGTTAGTTGTGTTTGTTCCGCACGCCCTTCCCGGAGATGTTGTCGACTTAGAGATTCGCAAAAAAAAGAAAAATTACCTAGAGGCTGTGGTGGTGCGCTTCCACTCCTTGTCGCCCGACAGGGTATTGCCTGTTTGCAGCCATTTTGCCGTATGCGGGGGGTGCAAGTGGCAGGATCTTCCCTACGAAAAACAGTTGTACTACAAACAAAAGCAGGTTACCAACGATTTGGTTCGACTTGGGCATCTCGAACTGCCTCCGGTGAGGCCGATTCTTGGTTCCGAGAATATGTATCGCTACCGCAATAAACTGGAGTTTACCTTTTCTGATACGCGTTGGTTTACACGCGAGGAGATAGATTCCGGGCTTCCCCTTTCGGACGAACCTGCGCTGGGATTCCATGTCCCCGGTTTTTTCGACAAAATTGTCGACATCCGGGAGTGCCATCTGCAGGCCGATCCATCGAATGAGATACGGCTGGCGGTAAAGGATTTTGCAATATCCGAGAAGATCCCCTTTTTCTCTATCAGGCAGCAAACCGGTTTTCTTCGCACGTTGGTAATCCGAACCTCCTCGACCGGTGAGGTTATGGTCATTCTGAACCTCTATACCCACAACCGCGTGATGCGCGAGAAATTGCTCTCTTTCCTCGAAGCGAAGTTTCCTCAAATCACCTCGCTTATGTACGTTGTGAACGAGAAGCCCCACGATGGATTTGCCGATCTGGAGGTTGTACTCTACAAAGGACGCGATTACATTTTGGAGGCGATGGAGGGGCTAAAGTTTAAGGTGGGGCCTAAATCGTTTTATCAAACTAACTCGGCACAGGCCTACCGACTCTACTCGGTGGTACGCGAGTTTGCATCGCTTACAGGGCAAGAGTGTGTTTACGATCTCTACACCGGTACAGGCACTATTGCCAACTTTTTGGCTCCTTTGTCGGCTAAGGTGGTAGGTATTGAGTATGTGCCTGAGGCTGTAGAAGATGCCCATGCAAATGCCCTTTTAAATAGTCTCGAAAACTGCGCCTTCTTTGCGGGCGACATGAAAGATCTTCTCACACCCTCTTTTGTGGGTGAGCATGGACATCCCGATGTGATGGTGCTTGACCCCCCCCGCGCAGGCGTCCATAAAAACGTGATAGAGTGTATTCTTCAGGTGTTGCCCCAAACCCTTGTTTATGTGAGTTGTAATCCCGCGACTCAGGCACGCGACCTGTCGTTTTTGCAGGAGAAATACGACATTCTGGCAGTGCAGCCGGTTGATATGTTTCCCCAGACCCACCATGTGGAGAATGTGGTAAAACTCTCTCTGAAACAATAAGTTGATTAGTAACTTCGGGCGGGTTTTAACACTTTAATTTTTGTTAAAACCTGTTAATGCTTGTTAATCGCCTGAACCTTCGCCGGGTTTGGGTGTTATTTTTGTACGCGCCTCCCCGGGAGCGTTTGGCATGTTGCTTCATGCTGCCAATTACTAATTAAACTTGATTAGGATGAAAACGAATAGATTATTCTTTTTGCTCCTGCTTGCCGGAATGGTGGGCGGTGTTTCGGCCTTCTGGGTTGCAGAGCGCATGTTCGATCGCGCGCAAGCAGATACTTTGGTTGAGCGTGTGGTTTATCCGTCGGCACAACTTGCCAACTATGTTCCCTTACTCCAGGGAACAAACATAGATTTTACCTATGCCGCCGAGAAAACGGTGCATGCCGTTGTACACGTGAAGGTGGAATCGACCCGCAGTGTATCCCAGAATAACCCCTTGCTGGAGTTCTTTTACGGCTACAGGAACATGCCGCCCCAACCTGTCGAGGGGTTTGGTTCGGGCGTGATTATTGCCGACGACGGTTTTATCATTACCAACCATCATGTGATTGAGAATGCCGATGCTATAAAGGTTACCCTCAACGATCGTCGCTCGTTTACGGCCCGGCTCATCGGAGCCGACCCAACCACCGATATTGCCCTGATCAAAATTGACGAAAAGCGGCTTCCCGTAATTCCTTATGGCGATTCGGAGTTGTTGAAGGTGGGCGAGTGGGTACTTGCTGTGGGGAATCCCATGAATCTTACTTCAACTGTTACGGCAGGTATTGTGAGTGCTAAGGCGCGCGAATTGGGTATTATATCGCCCGAACCTTCGCCCAATGATCCTTCGAGCCCCTATGGCAACCGGGGTCAGCAACCCTTTGGAAATCGTGATCCCAACCGAAGGCCCACCGGCTCTTTGGGAATTGAGTCGTTCATCCAGACCGATGCGGCTGTTAATCCCGGCAACAGTGGCGGAGCTTTGGTAAATATAAAAGGCGAATTGGTGGGAATCAATACCGCAATTGCATCGCGTACCGGATCCTATGCCGGAAACTCTTTTGCTGTGCCCACCACGATAGTTCGGAAAGTGGTTGCCGACCTGATGGAGTTTGGCAAGGTGCAGCGCGCCTATTTAGGCGTTTGGTATCAGGATATGACCGAAGAGAGGTCGAAAGAGCTCAAGATGAATAAGATTGAGGGTCTGTACGTTAGCGAGCTGATTCCCGGTGGCGCCTCCGAAAAGGCCGGGGTTGAGGCCGGTGATGTTATTCTGTCTATTAATGGTGTGCGGTTGGGCTCTTCGGCTCAATTGAAGGAGCAGATTGCAAAGTATCGACCCAACGATAGGATCGATGTGGTTGTGTTACGAAAAGGGAAGGAGCAAACCGTCAAGGTTACGCTTCAGGACGAATCGGGCGGAACTTCGCTGGTTAAGAGTGATGCCACGAAGCCCTCATTATCTGATTTGGGCGCTACCTTCAGGGAGCTGTCTGATTCGGAAAGGAGCCGACTCCAACTCAAAGAGGGAATGGCGGTTGAGCAGGTCACCGGAGGAAAGTTCCGCAAGGCCGGCATTCAGTCGGGATTTATTATTACCTCGATCGATAGGAAGCCAGTGAACTCTTTCCGCGATATTGAACAGGCCCTTTCCGGCACTTCGGGAGCCGTACTAATCCAGGGTGTCTATCCCAATGGCATGTCGGCTGCTTACGCATTGCAGTTATAGATTCTCGGGATTTGGCGCCGACAAAGCTTCGATGTTAAACGAAGGTCGGTTTTACATGAGGTTGTATGTGTCGAGATTCACCCCTGTAGCAGATTTCTCTGCCTGCGGGGGTGAATTTTGATTTGGGTTGATCACGAAATTAAACGTATATTCGCGGAAATTTTTTGATCCGAAAATGAGACAACTAAAAATTACTAAATCTATCACTAACCGTGAGAGTGCTTCTCTGGACAAGTACCTGCAAGAGATTGGGAAAGAGGAGTTAATAACGGTAGAAGAGGAGGTCGAACTGGCTCAGCGCATCCGAAAAGGCGATCGTTTGGCTTTAGAGAAATTAACGCGCGCCAATCTTCGTTTTGTTGTTTCGGTGGCAAAACAGTACCAAAATCAGGGTCTCAGCCTCCCAGACCTCATTAATGAAGGAAATCTGGGATTAATTAAAGCGGCCGAGAAATTCGACGAAACCCGCGGTTTTAAATTTATTTCGTATGCAGTATGGTGGATCCGCCAGTCGATTCTGCAGGCATTGGCCGAACAGTCGCGAATTGTTCGTCTGCCGCTGAATCAGGTAGGGTCGCTCAATAAAATTAACAAGGCCTACTCCAAACTGGAGCAGGAGCAGGAACGGGTGCCCACTCCCGAGGAGTTGGCCGATGTTCTTGAACTTAGTAAGGAGAAGATTACTGATACCCTCAGGGTGGCCGGTCGGCACGTTTCGGTAGATGCTCCTTTTGTGGAGGGCGAAGACAACAATCTGCTCGATGTACTGGTGAACAACGATTCGCCCATTGCCGACAGGCTTTTGATTAATGAGTCGCTCTCTACCGAAATCGACAGGGCGCTTTCGACTCTTACCGACAGGGAACGCGATATTGTGAAGTTGTTTTTCGGAATCGGTGGTCAGGAGATGACCCTTGAGGAGATTGGTGAGCGATTTGGTCTTACGCGCGAAAGGGTCAGACAGATTAAGGAGAAGGCCATCCGCAGACTGCGGCATGCCTCGCGAAGTAAATTGCTGAAGGGGTATTTGGGTTGATGGGTTATAGAGGCGCATATTTTAATAGGGCTTGATGCAAACCGTCGGGCTCTATTTTAATTTAGGTATATAAGCTGTAATGGAAGAGGACCAGTTAGGTTTGTTGATAGAGGCGTTGAGATTTGCTTCCGAAAAGCATTCGGGGCAGTTTCGGAAGGGCGATGGTTCGGTCCCTTATATTAATCATCCCATTGCCGTACTTCAACTGCTTTACGAAACAGGCTGTCTTGAATATGATGTGCTGATTGCCTCCGTGCTCCACGACGTGATGGAAGATTCGTACGTGCCGCAATCTGAGTTGGCGTCGATTTTTGGATCGGATGTGGCTGCACTGGTAGCAGAGGTTACCGACGACATGTCGGCTAGCCGGGAGGAGCGAAAACGGGCTCAGACGGAGAACGCCGAATTCCTCTCCTATAAGGCAAAACAGATTCGTATTGCCGACAAAATCTGTAATGTGCGCGATATCACCAACGACGAACTCGATTGGGATCTCAGCACCAAATTACGCTATCTCGATTGGGCCGATGCCGTTGTTGAGGGGTGCCGCGGGGTGAATCCCGTTTTGGACGCACTTTTCGAAGAGACAGTTGGCAAGGTGCGCCGGTCGCTTGCGGAGGGCAGCAATGAGGAGTTTCTTTTATAATAACCTATATTTTCTATGCAAAAAACGTATAAGGCAGTAACACCCGAGGTGGCAGTTAAAGTGATCAAATCGGGCGATCATGTGCATTTAAGCAGCGTGGCCAGTGTGCCGCAGGTTTTAATCAGAGCCATGTGTTCGCGCGGGGAGGCGGGCGAGTTAAAAGGCATTCACATTCATCATCTCCATACGGAGGGTCCGTGTGATTACGCAGACCCTCGTTTTGAAGGGGTCTTTCAGTTAGACTCCTTTTTTGTGGGTGGAAACGCCCGAAAAGTAACCCAAGAGGGTTATGCCGATTACATTCCGGTTTTCCTGAGCGAGACCCAGAGGTTGTATCGCGAAGGCTATCTGCCCTGTAATGTGGCTATGATCCAGGTGTGTCCCCCCGACGAACACGGGTATGTGTCGCTGGGTACCTCGGTCGATGCCACTCTGGCTGCCGTTGAAATGGCAGAGCATGTGATTGCCGTGGTTAACAGGAATGTGCCGCGTGCTTTAGGCGATGCTATGATTCCGCTCTCAATGATCGACATCTTTGTTGAAGATGATACCCCTTTGGAGCCGGCTCACTTTACCGAGCCCGATGCGATAGAGGTGGCTATCGGGAAGCATTGTGCCGGCCTGATTGAAGATGGAGCCTGTCTGCAGATGGGTATCGGGGCTATTCCCAATGCTGTTTTAGCGCAGTTGGGTAACCATAAAAACTTGGGAATCCATACCGAAATGTTTGCCGATGGCGTACTTCCGTTGGTAGAGTCGGGTGTGATTAACGGTGCGAACAAAGGAATTGATAAAGGCAAAATGGTATCGACCTTTCTGATGGGTTCGCAACGGGTTTACGACTTTATCCACAACAATCCCCAGGTGGCAATGATGGATGTGCGTTATACCAATGATCCTTTCATCATTGCGCAGAATCCTCAGGTTACGGCTATTAATTCGGCTTTGCAGGTTGATCTTACCGGGCAGGTTTGTGCCGACTCGTTGGGAACCAAATTTTTCTCGGGCGTAGGCGGACAGGTCGATTTTGTATATGGAGCATCGCGCTCGTACAAGGGAAAGGCTATTATTGCCATGCCTTCGATTACCAATAAGGGAATCTCGAAGATTGCCCCGGTGCTCAGCCCCGGTGCCGGTGTGGTAACAACCCGTAACCACATTCATTGGTTTGTAACCGAGTATGGCGCTGTGAATCTGTACGGCAGAACCTTACAGGAGAGAGCCCGCCTTATTATTCAGGTGGCGCATCCCGATCACCGTGAGTCGCTCGACAAGGCCGCTTTTGAACGCTTCGGCCCCCATTTCCACTTTGTTTCCAAATAGTTGCTGTAGAAGGCAAACATTGCAAGAGGGTATCCCGGTAAACGGGGTGCCCTCTTTTGGGTTTTGCGCCCTACCTGGGGCGTTGCCAGATGGTCTTTGGATCGATCCTTCGCAAAGCGCACCCCGGAGAGCCCTCCTCGGCACGAAGTACATAGGGGAACCACCCTGTGGAAAGGCAGAGATAGAAATCGGTATAGGGCGAATGAGCCTGGTTTTCGGGGGCAAAAAGCCGTTTTCCCGAGCTGTGTCTAATTTTATCTATGGCATCGGGCATCGAGAAGGGAAGCCCCCTCAACCCTGCATAAATATAGTCGGCGCAGAGCGTATCTTCTTCGGTAGGGTGTAAGAGACTGTATCCCATGCACACCAGCGACACTTTGTGGGGTTTCTTCCGGGCAATGTAGTCTATAATGGCCGGGGCATTCACAAAACTGCCTGTGATGCGCTCGTCGGCTGCGGTGGCATGGAGTAATCCCTGGGTTCCCGCCGATGTGGTATGAATGATTGGCTTGCCAACGAAAGAGTGGTTTACGATATGGGTTGGGGAGTTACCAAAGTGGAACCCCGGAATGCGACGCTCCTGCCGTTCGCCAATCAGCACTGCATCGTGCACCTTTTTCTGCAACGCAAAGGCCTCCTCGGGCGTTTTTACCGGATAGATCACTTCGGCTCCGTTATCGAAGAGATAGCAGGCCAACGAGAAAGCCCTGAAAACATCGATAATCACTGTTAAGCCCTCGGCCTTGGAGGCCCCGTCGAGCAGGTGTAGAATTTCAATTTTCATTATTTCTTCGTTTATGAGTTACAAAAATACAAAAAATGGCCTCCTGTGGTTTTGAATTTATTTCGGACTATCTAAAAAAAGGGCTATTTTTGCTCTCTCGTAGTGCGAAATCAGAATAGCTGTTTCATGAAAAAGCTTTGTATCTTACTTTTCCTATTGGTGTTCAATTTGTTGTCGGTTTTCTCACAGGATTCCGCTTTTGTCAGACCGCCTCTCTTTAGCCGTATGGAAGCGCCCGGCGAAAGGGGAGTTATCCGGCTTCGTCAGGATACTCGTGTGGAGATGCTGGTGGCCAAACAGATTCAGGAGTCGGGATTGCCCGGTTCGGGAATCCCCGGTTTTAGAATCTGCATCTTTTCGCAAACCGGACAACAAGCGCGCAAACAGTCGGAATCGGTGCTCAACTCCTATTTAAAGGCCTTTCCCGATACCGCCTACCTTGGCTATTCGGAGCCTGCCTTTACGGTGATGGTGGGCGATTACCGCACTAAGTCGGATGCTCTTCGCGCACTGAATAATGTGAGAAAAGTCTTTCGCAGCGGTTTTATTGTTTCCACTACCATTAATCCGCCAAAGATCTGAATCAATGACAGATTCCTTGAATCACGAATGCGGTATAGCTCTGTTGCGTTTATTAAAACCCCTAAGCTACTACCGTGAGAAATATGGTTCCTGGATGTATGGGATCCATAAGATGCAGATCCTGATGGAGAAGCAGAGAAACCGAGGGCAGGACGGAGCCGGACTGGCTTGTGTAAAACTGAACCTGCCCCCCGGATTCCGCTACATATCGCGTCATCGTTCGTTCGAAGAGAATTCGCTCGATCAGGTTTTTAAGATGGTCTATGCCGATTTAGACCGTTGTGAGTCGAAATTCCCGCAGCAATTTGCCGACGATACCTGGGCCAAACAGGAGGTTCCCTTTGCCGGGGAGGTCTATATCGGTCACTTGCGATATGGAACCTTTGGAACCAACGGAATTGAGAGTATTCATCCGGTTTTGCGGCAGAACAACTGGAAAACCCGTAACTTGTTGTTGGCAGGCAATTTTAATCTCACCAATATGGATGAGATTTTTCAACGGCTGGTTGATCTCGGGCAGTTTCCCACTGAACTCTCCGATACAGTGACCATCCTCGAGAATGTGGGCCATTTTCTTGATCGGCAGAACCAGCGCCTGTTCGATTCATTAAAGCATCAGGGCTTTTCGAATATGGAGATTTCCGGTCTGATTTCGGATCGCCTTTCGACCGCCGATATCTTAAGAGAGTCGAGCAAAAAGTGGGATGGCGGTTATGTTATCGGCGGAATTATCGGGCATGGTGAGATGTTTGCCTATCGCGATCCCTGGGGGATTCGCCCTGCCTACTATTACTGCGATGAGGAGGTAGTGGTGGTGGCATCGGAACGCGCAGTCATTCAGACTGCTTTCGGCGTCGATTTTGGGTTGGTTAGGGAGCTTGACCCCGGCACTGCTCTGGTTGTAAAACACTCCGGAGAGTGTTCGGTTCAAACCATCCATCCCATGCAAAAACGGGCAGCCTGTTCTTTTGAGCGGATCTATTTCTCGCGCGGAAGCGATCAGGAGATCTACCTGGAGCGCAAACGGTTAGGCGAAGCATTGGTTCCTGCTGTTCTTAAAGCGGCGGGGAACGACCTGCAGCATACCGTATTTTCGTATATCCCCAATACGGCCGAGGTGGCTTATATGGGTTTGATTAAAGGGCTCGAAAAGCATCAGCTGAACGAAAAGCTGGAACTCCTTTCGGATTCGGGCATTCTTTCGGATCGGGTCAAGGCCGAAGCCATACTTCGCCGTTCGGTACGCACCGAGAAGGTGGCCATAAAGGATGTAAAGATGCGCACCTTTATTTCGGACGATAAGGGCCGAAATTCGATGGTGGGTCACGTGTACGATGTAACCTGGGGGAGTATTCAGAAAAATGTGGATACCTTAGTTATGCTCGATGACTCTATTGTGAGGGGAACCACCCTTCGCAAAAGTATCATCGGCATTCTCGACCGCCTGGGGCCCAAAAAGATTGTAATTGTTTCGTCGGCGCCACAGATCAGGTATCCCGACTGTTACGGTATAGATATGGCCCGTTTGGGCGATTTTATTGCCTTTCAGGCTGCCATTGCGCTCCATACTAACAGTGGAAACCAGGCTCTCATTGAGAGGGTGTATCAAAAATGTTTGGAACAGGCGCAATGGCCCAAGGAGGAGGTGGAGAATGCGGTCTCTGAGATCTATGCCCCCTTTTCGGATGAGGAGATTTCAGCTCAGATTGCCCGCATGTTGAAGATGCCGGGCACAAATGCCGAAATCGAGGTGGTGTTTCAAACGGTTGAGGGGCTCCACAAGGCGTGCCCCAATCATACAGGCGACTGGTATTTTACCGGCCGTTACCCCACACCGGGCGGGAATAAGGTGGCAAACCGTTCGTTTGTTCTCTTTATGGAGGGCTCGTCGGTTCGCCCCTACTGACCCGATTAGCACATGTGGGTTTACTTTGCCGTTCTCTCTTCGCTTCTGCTCGGGGGCTACGATATTCTGAAAAAATCATCGCTTCGGTTGAACGCGGTATTGCCTGTGCTTTTTGTAGCGGCTCTTTCGGGAGCGATGCTCTTTGTGCCACCTCTTCTGGTTTCGTATGCCAATCCCGAATGGGCCCGGATGCATGCGTTTTATATCGCTCCGCTTTCGCTCCGCGAACATATATGGGTCTTTCTAAAGTCGATTCTGGTGGGTGCCTCCTGGATTCTGAACTATTATGCCATGAAGCACCTTCCCCTTACCGTTGTATCGCCTATTCGTTCGAGCGGCCCCCTCTGGACGGTTGTAGGTGCTTTGCTGATTTTTGGCGAGAGGCTCTCTTTGCTGCAATGGACCGGATTAGCAGTTAGTCTACTGTTTTTTTGGTACTTCTCTTTCAGCGGCAGGCGCGAAGGCCTCTCGTTTACACAAAATCGGTGGATGCTTTGCATCTTTGCCGGCACGTTGCTAGGCTCCATGAGCGGGCTCTACGACAAGTTTTTGGTGGCTCGCATGGATAGGATTGCAATGCAGGCCTGGTTCTCGCTCTATCTGCTTCCGGTTATCTTTCCTTTTGTGCTGTTGCGTTGGTATCCCCGAAGAGGGAGCGATCCCTTTCTGTGGCGCTGGACCATTCCGATGATTGGGGTGGTGTTAACCGTAACCGATTTTGTCTACTTCTATGCCCTCTCTTTTCCCGACTCGCTGGTTTCGATTGTGTCGGCCGTGAGGCGTACCAGTGTGGTGGTTCCGTTTGTGGCGGGTGTTTTTCTCTTTCGCGAAAAGAATAACTTGCTTCCCAAGGTGATTGCCCTCGCAGGCATGGTGTTGGGGGTACTCTTGATAGCATTGGGCACAAGGTAACAATTGTGCCATTTTCGCGCATTTTTGCCGGAAATCTTTCAGGAATTATCGTGGTAACGGTTAATTGTGTAACTTTGGGCGCGAGAAAACGATTATTCATTTAAACAGATAGATTATGGTTTCATACAAAGAATTGGGCCTGGTCAACTCCAAAGAGTTGTTCGCAAAGGCAGTGGCCGGCGGATATGCAATCCCCGCGTTTAATTTTAACAATATGGAGCAGTTGCAAGCCATTGTTTTGGCTTGTGTCGAAGCAAAATCGCCCGTTATTCTTCAGGTTTCGAGCGGTGCACGCAAATATGCCAATCAGACATTGCTCCGCTATATGGCTCAGGGAGCTGTGGAGTATGCCAAAGAGTTGGGTTGCAATATTCCCATTGTACTGCATCTCGACCACGGCGATAGCTTTGAACTCTGCAAGTCGTGTATTGAGTTCGGATTCTCTTCGGTTATGATTGATGGTTCGCATCTTCCCTACGAAGAGAATGTGGCGCTCACCAAAAAGGTGGTGGAGTATGCCCATCAGAATGGTGTAACCGTAGAGGGAGAACTGGGCGTTCTGGCCGGTATCGAGGATGAGGTTTCGGCCGAACACCACGTCTATACCGAACCCGATATGGTTGAGGATTTTGTAAAGAAGACCGGTGTTGATTCGCTGGCCATTTCGATTGGAACCTCGCACGGTGCCAATAAGTTTAAACCGTCGCAGTGCACGCTCACGCCCGAAGGTGTGTTGGTGCCCCCGGCTCTTCGGTTCGACATCCTCGAAGAGATTGAAAAGAGGATTCCCGGATTTCCTATTGTGCTCCACGGCGCCTCTTCGGTTCCTCAAGAGCAGGTTGCCACCATTAATAAGTACGGTGGTGCTATGGTTGATGCCATCGGTATTCCCGAAGAGCAGCTCCGTAAGGCAGCGGCCTCGGCTGTTTGCAAGATCAATATCGACAGCGACGGACGTTTGGCCATGACGGCTGCCATTCGCGAGGTGTTAGCCACCAAACCGGCCGAATTTGACCCCAGGAAATATTTGGGTCCCGCACGCGACGCACTGAAAGCTCTCTATATTCACAAATGCAAGAATGTTCTTGGAAGTGCCGGCAAGGCCTGATAAGAACTGCGTGCCTATTCCTTAAGAGGGTGTCTCACTAATCTGAGGCACCCTCTTTGCTTGTGCATTGTTTCTACTCGATTTTGCTACCGGATTAGCCCGAACCATTTGACTTTTCCTCTCAATGCACTATATTTACCCGTTGGCACAGAGGAGCCGAACCGCAAAACCACTATCATGAACAGAGTGCTAGTCACAGGATGTAACGGCCAGTTGGGAAAAGAGATGCAGGAGGTAATTGCCCGCTTCGGCGATTTCGAGGGTATCTTTACCGATTTTGAGGAACTCGATATCACCGATGAGAGCGCGGTAATCCGTTTTGTGGAGGAGGCCCGCCCCCGGTTCATTGTGAATTGCGCTGCCTATACCGCAGTCGACAAAGCTGAAACCGACGAACGAGCCGCTTGGCTGTTGAATGTTCGGGCCGTTAGAAATCTGGTGAACGCCGCCGAACGGGTGGGCGCTTTTCTGGTGCACATCTCTACCGACTACGTTTTCGACGGAACCTCTTCGGTGCCCTACAAAGAGTCGGACCCCGAGCATCCGGTTTCGGTGTATGGGCGAACCAAGGCCGAAGGGGAGAGGCCTGTACTCGATTATGAATGGGGCACGGTGGTTCGAACCTCGTGGCTCTATTCGCCTCACGGCAACAATTTTGCCAAAACCATACGCAGGCTGGGCCGCGAACGTTCGGTACTCCAGGTGGTGTTCGACCAAGTGGGTACCCCCACCTACGCCCTCGATCTTGCCGAAACCCTGTTCCATTTGATGAGTCGTTGGGCCGACGGTCACTATGTGGCCGGTCTCTACCATTTTTCGAACGAAGGGGTCTGCAGCTGGTACGATTTTGCCCGGGAGATTCTGCTTAGTAGCGAAATGGCCTGCTCTGTTCAGCCGGTCGAAAGCAGCGCTTTCCCCAGTCCGGTAAAGCGTCCGGCTTACAGTGTGTTGAACAAGTCAAAAATCAAGGCGCTTCTGCAGATTGAAGTCAGGCACTGGCAGGATGCGTGGCGCCATTGCCTCACCCGCTTCGATTAATCATTTTTGCACACATATACCTGTTATTCTGTTCACTCTTAAACCTTTGCCATATGAAAACGATTCTCCGTTACACTCTCCTGCTTGTGTCTCTTTTTTGGTTTTCTGCCTGCCAAAAGGCCCCACAACCCGTATCTCTCTTCAATGGTACCGATCTTGCCGGTTGGGTTCCTTACATTGCTCCCGACAGCCTTATTACCAATCCTGCCGATGTGTACAAGGTGAAAGAGGGGTGTATCTGGATTAGCGGAAAGCCTTTCGGTTATCTCCGCACCGAGAAGGAGTATACCGACTATGTGCTTCACGTGGAGTGGCGTTGGGATGGTGAGGCTACCAACAGCGGCCTTTTCCAGCGGATCTTGCTCCCCGATCAGACCTTCCCCAAAGCTATTGAGGTGCAGTTGGCTGCAGGTAAGGCAGGCGATTTCGTGATGCTCGGAGGGTCGAAGATCAATGAAACCAAAGAAACTGGTCCGTTTCCTGTAGTGAAAAGCATAAACCCTTCGAACGAAAAAGCGGTTGGTGAATGGAATACGGCAGAGATTACCTGCAAGGGAGATTCTATTATTGTGGTTATTAACGGTTTGTTGCAAAATAAGGCTTCAGGGGCTCCCACTTCCGGTTATATCGGATTGCAGAGCGAAGGCGGACCTGTGATGTTTAGGTCGATTACGGTGACCCCCCTGCAATAATCGTTTCGAATTTTTCAAATCAGATCATTTTTTCTATGCAAAACGATGTGAAAGAACGGGCACTCCGGTGGCTCGATCCTGTGTTTGATGCAGAGACCCGAACAAAGGTTGAGGCACTTCTGAAGGAGGATGGGTCGGAATTGACCGAGTGTTTTTACCGAAATCTCGAATTCGGAACCGGCGGTCTCCGCGGACTGATGGGGGTTGGAACCAATCGTATGAATGTCTATACGGTGGGAATGGCCACGCAAGGGTTGTGCAACTATCTGAAGAGATGCTTTGCTTCGCTTCCGGTTATCAAGGTGGCAATAGCCTACGACAGCCGCAACAACAGCGCCCTTTTTGCCCGTACTGCTGCCGGCATCTTTTCGGCCAATGGTATGATAGCCTATCTGTTCGACGAGTTGCGTCCCACGCCCGAACTCTCTTTTGCCATCAGGCATCTGGGCTGTCAGAGCGGCTTGGTCATTACGGCTTCGCATAACCCCAAAGAGTACAATGGCTATAAGGCCTACTGGAACGACGGAGGGCAGGTGATAGCCCCGCACGATAACAATATCATTGCCGAGGTGGAGGCCATTCGGTCGCCCCATGAGGTTCACTTCGACGGTCCGGCTCAACATATCATCTCGATTGGCAGCGAAATCGATGAACTCTACACCAACGCCATTGCAACGCTCTCCCTTTCGCCCGAAGTCATTGCCCGGCAAAAGGATTTAAAGATTGTATACACTCCTATTCATGGTACGGGTGTGACCTTGGTTCCAATGATGCTCAAGAAGTTGGGCTTTTCGAACCTGATTCATGTGCCTGCCCAGGATGTTTCCGACGGAAACTTTCCTACCGTGGTTTCGCCCAATCCCGAAGAGGCCGCTGCGCTTTCGATGGCTATTGAGCAGGCTCGGGCTACAGATGCCGATATTGTGATGGCTACCGATCCCGATGCCGATCGTGTGGGTCTTGCCGTGAAGGAGAGTAGCGGGGAGTGGATTTTGTTGAATGGCAACCAGGCAGCCTCTCTTCTGATTGATTATCTGGTTTCACGGCGCCACGATACGGGCCGCCTCACCGGGAACGAATATCTGGTGAAGACTATTGTCACCACCGAATTGGTGGCCGAAATAGGAAAGGCACATGGTGTAAAGTGTTACGATGTGCTTACCGGTTTTAAGTGGATTGCCGACATGATTGCCCGAAACGAGGGCAAAGGCACCTTTATCGGGGGTGGTGAGGAGAGTTACGGCTATTTGTGCGGCGATTTTGTGCGCGACAAGGATGCTGTGATGTCGTGTGCCCTGTTTGCTGAGATTGCTGCCTATGCAAAAGACCAGGGCAAAACCCTCTATGATCTGTTGCTGGATATCTACACCCGTTACGGACTCTATCTCGAAAAGGGGATATCTGTGGTGAAAAAGGGTAAATCGGGAGCCGAAGAGATTCAGGCTATGATGGAGGGGTACCGGAAGAATCCCCTTACCCAAATTAATGGCTCGGAGGTTGTTAAGCGGATTGATTACATGAGCCTCGAGGCATACGACACGAACACCGGCCAAACATCGAAGGTCGATCTTCCTGAATCGGATGTGATACAATACTTTACCGCCGATGGCTCTAAGATTACCATACGACCTTCCGGAACAGAGCCCAAGATTAAGTTTTATATTGCTGTACAAGAGCCGCTTGCATCGTCAGCCGATTTTCGCCCGGTGCAGGCTCGTCTCGAAGATCGCATTGAGGCTATTGCCGGTCCCTTACATTGCGTTGAGGCGCTCTCTTGTGGACTTCTCTAGAGCCTCCTTACCGCTGCCGAAAAGCGCTCCAGAATCCGGGTTCGGGTTGAGAGCGTGGTGAGGGTGGTGTTTAGAGGGTCGGGGTGTACCCGGTTGGTAAGAAACAGGAAGATTAGCCCGGTTTGCGGATCGGCCCACATAAACGGACCGGTAAAGCCACTGTGACCGAAGCTTGAGAGTGAAACGGCATCGGTGGGAACCGGCCCTTTTTTGCGCGCATCCGGGTCGGGCTTGTCGAATCCCAGCCCCCGGCGGTTTCCGTTTGCCTGGCAGAATTGGCAGGCAGTAAAGAGATTAACCGTTGTCGGTTCTAACAGTTGTTCGCCTCCGTAAGAGCCTTTGTTGACCAGCATTTGCATCACCTTTGCCAGGTCGTTGGCATTCGAAAACAGCCCCGCATGTCCCGCCACACCGCCCATCATGGCAGCCCCTTCGTCGTGTACATAACCCCGAATCAGCCGGCGTCTGAAAAAGAGGTCGTTTGCCGTGGGTGCTATGATTTGTTCGGGAAATGAATCGAGCGGGTTAAACATCAGGGTGGAGGTGCCCAGGGGTGCGAAAAAACGCGACTCAACATATTTTTGCAGCGGCATACCACTCTCTTTTTCGATAATTCGCAGCAGATAGTAGTAACCCAGATCGCTGTAGAGATATCGGCCGCGGTTTCGGATTGGCGACTCGTCTATTATTCGGTATAGGCTGTCTCTTCCCGATTTCGCCATATAGAGGTTGGAGGCCACACGGAAGGGAAATGAGGCTGATGCGCTCTGAGCATACCACCCTTCTACATAGCGCAGCGAATCATTGGCAAATAATGACTCTCCCAGCCTGATGGTGTGCCGGGCGGTTCTTCGGCCCGAGAAGAGGCTTTCGCCCGGTATGGCAGCTTGTACAGTTCGCCGGTAAAAGGGAATAAAGGCCTCCAATCCTGCCTGGTGTGTCAATATTTGCCGAAGGGTGAGGTTTGCTTTGTTGGTTGCTTTGAGTTCGGGTAGCCAGAACGAAAGTTGTTTGTCGAGCGAAATGTTGTGGCTCTCATAGAGTTTCATTGCCGAGAGTACTGTGGCGGCAACTTTTGTTATGGATGCCAGGTCGTAAAGGGTTGAGTCGGTAACCGCTTCTCCTTCTAAATATTGCGTTGATCCATAGTTTTTTCGAAAAAAGACCTTCCCATCTTTTGCGGCTACGATCTGGCAACCCGGAATTGCTTTGGCCTTGATAGCCTCCTGAACCAGCGCATCGATGCTCCTCAGGGAGTCGGTGGAGATGCCCAAAGCCTCGGGCAGTGTGTAGGCGAGCCGCAGCCCTCCGCGGGTGGCAACACCCATCCCGCTCCGCAGTGAATCGTTTATGGAAACCGGCAGTACCCCTTTTGCTCCGATTCCGCCGAAAATGATCTGTGCTGTTTTGTCGTGTGCCAGATCGCTATCTTCGAATGCCACAAGAAGGGCCTTGTAGTGCGATGTAGCCCGCGATTCGCTCCAGGCATAGGGACAGCCGAACAGTGCCAGAATAAGCGACTGGCGAGCAGCTAGCCTATCGAAGAAGGCAACGGTCGAAGCCGCTACACCGAAGTTGCGGGCCGGTAGAGAATTGGTATTATGTACCCCTCCAATCACGAGGTCGTAGCCGGCCAATTTTTCGAGGAGGGCCTTGTGGTCGCTCTCCTGTTCGGGGAGGAAAAAGATGTCGGTTTTGCAATAATCGGCTACCCTTTTCGCAAAAAAGTTGGGTTTCGAACCTCCGGCAAGGAGCAGCGCAATTCGTTTGGTTGCAATCTCTTTTAGGGGAATCGCCTCGTTCTGGTTGTTGAGCAGGGTGATAGCGTTTTCCATGATTTTATGCTGGAGCAGTTCGGCTCCCCGGCTGTTCAGTTCGGCGTGCAGGTTGTGTAGCGCAATGGATCTGTTTTTTGTCAGACCAGCCATCTCCTTGGCCGCCAGAATTCTGCGGCACGAGGTTTCGAGCCGGGCAGGGTCGATCCGTTTGCTGAGGATGGCCTCCCGGATGGCGGCAATGGCCTTTGGGACATCGGCAGGCATCACCAGAATATCGTTTCCCGCCTCAAAGGCTCTGACCTCTAGTTCGCCACTCTGGAAAGAGTCGCTGGCTCCCTTCATATTCAGGGCGTCGGTATAGACCAATCCTCCAAAATTCATCTCTCGGCGAAGAAGGGTGTCTATCGCTGCACGGCTGAGCGAGGTGGGCATTTTCGACCGGCTGTCGATAGCGGGTACATAGAGATGGGCACTCATGATTCCCGAAGCCCCCGCGGCAATCATGGCTCTAAAGGGGGCCAGTTCGGTGGAGTCGAGTTGCGCACGCGTGCGGTTTACCACCGGGAGGGTCAGGTGGCTGTCGGTTTCGGTATCGCCGTGGCCGGGAAAATGTTTGGCCGAGGTAAAGATGCCACCATCCTGCATCCCTTTCATGTAGGCAATGGCCAATTGTGAAACCCTTGCGGGATTTTCGCCAAACGAACGGGTACCAATCACCGGATTGTTCCGATTGCTGTTGACATCGACGGCAGGTGCAAAATTGATATGGATTCCCACTCTCCGGCACTGATCAGCAACAAAGCGCCCCATCTCATAAATGATGCTGTCGTTTTGAATGGCACCCAACAACATCTGCCGGGGAAGCCTGGGTACGCTGTCGAGCCGCATGAAAAGACCCCACTCGCCGTCGATAGCAATGAGTAGCGGTACCTTGCTCTCGGTTTGAAATCGTTCTGTCATAAGAACCTGTCGTCCAGGCCCTCCCTGAAAAAAGAGGATACTGCCCACCCCATATCTTTTTATCAGTTCGCTAATCTCTTCGGTGTGCGAACGGTCGCGGTTCGAATAGGCCGGTATCATTAAGAGCTGGGCAATTTTCTGATCGAGCGACAAACTGTTGTACACCGAATCGACCCAAGTGCTGTGCAGACGGGTGGGTGGAGCTATGCTTAGCTTGGCTTCCTGTGCCTGCAAGGGTGTAGCAGAGTATGTGGCGAGGCAGAGTAAGGCAACGAGGAGGAGAAGTGTAGGTAAAATCTGGCGCATGGTCAAATGTGTTTAGGCTTAGCGCTTCGGGAAACTCTGTAGAGGTAAAGGGCGCGAAATCCGATAATTAGGGCAACAAGCCCGGTTTCAACTCCGATTGCCTGTTTGCTTGCTATCAGCGCAACGGGGTATGCCAGGAGAGAAATTAGAAGGAAGAGAAGGAAACAGTGGAGGGTAGTTCTTCTCCATGGTTTTCGACGAAAGGCATACAGAAGGCATACAGGGGAGAAGAGGAGCAGATTCCAGTTTAGAGAGGTGCCATAATGGATTGATACGAACCACATGAAGGCAATTACACATCCTATGAGTCCGATAGCTCCGAATAGCATACGACCAAACAGCCCATTTGCAACGGGCAGTTTGCCAGGGAAGAGTGCCGCCCCGGCTGAGACTATCAGAAGCAGGGTCAGCAGGAGCAGTGGGCCTGTTATGGGTGAGGGGAGGGCACTCTGTTTGCCCTGCAAAAGAATCCGGGTCTCTTTTACCAATGGCAGCTGACTGGCCGAATAGTGGCTTTTCGCCATCTGCTCCATCAGGAGCGCAGGCAGGAACATGGCACGGTAGGCATCTAAAGGCTGGTCGACCCGGGCCCCCAGAAGCAGGTTGATTCCCAAACCGGTCCAAGGGAGCGGCTTGAGGCATTGGAGCAGATGCTCCCTTGCCGAGTGTTCTGTAGGCTCTTTTTGCAACGCTTCGGGCTGCAACTGTTTGTGAAAGAGGTCGCGGATACGGGTTGTGCAGTTGTCGCGAATAAAATCGTAGGGGTAGGCTCTGTTTTCGGGCCGCAGGTTATTCTCCAGAAACAAGAAGATTTCGGTTGCCTCCCCTGGCGAAATATTGAGTATTTGTTCGGCAACCTCCCTCTCCTGAACAGCATAATCTGCAAGAAAGTGTGAAAAGGGATCGACCGACAGATAATAAGGGAGTTTTCCTCTCAGGAACTTCCAATAGAAGCCCTCTTCGGCAAAATTGAAGGTGCCGTAATTATAGACCCGGTCGAACCCTAGCCGCGTGTCGGTTATCCTAAGGGCTGTATGTCCCCAGCTGGTGTAGATCTCGGATCCCGGCCCGCAGGTAAGCAGGCTCACGGTTGCATCCTGCGATAATGCGAAGGGATAGAGTTGTACCCATGGACACAAGAGTGCCATAAGCATAAGAGTGCGGAGTTTCGAAACGATTCTCCGTGAAAGAGCCGATACCAACCGATGGTGCATAATGTAAAGCTACAGTCGAAAAAGTAGAATTGCTAACGTTGTGTAATCTTTTCGCAATAGAGGCATTTGAGAGCTACTTTGTCGCGCGAAACGACATGGAACCGGGTGGGAACCGACTCCATATTGGTGATGCACTTCGGATTTACACACTTCACAATGCCAATAATCACCTCGTCGGGTAGTTCTACCACCCTTTTCTCAATCACCTGGTAGTTCTTTATGATATTTAGCTTGGCCTGAGGGGCCACGAGGGCAATTTTGTTGATTTCGTTCTTTTCGAAGAATTTGCCGGATATCTTAATGATAGCCTTATAGCCCAGTTTTTTGCTCTCGAGATTGGTGCCAAAGGTCATCTGGTTCTTGAATTGATCCAGGTTGAGAATAGCAATCACCTCGAACAGTTTGCTTGCCGGTATATGATCAATCACAGTTCCGTTTTCTATGGCGTTAACTACCAGAACTTTTTCGTCTCCCTTCATGCTGTTATAGATATAATTTGATGATTAGTGTTAGCATGGAGCTCCATGCGAAGCGTTGCCGCCGAAACGGCATCAGGGTAACTCCGGTGCAACACCCAGTATAGATGCAATGATGGCCTGCCTTACGTACATGCCGTTTAGTGCCTGGGTAAAGTAGTAGGCTTTCGGGTTGTCGTCTACATCACAGTCAATCTCGTTGACCCGCGGGAGCGGGTGCAGAATGCGGACGTTGGGCTTGGTGTGCGACAACATGTCGTTTTTTAATACGTAAGCATTTTTCACCTTTTCGTAATCAATGGGATCGGAGAATCGCTCTTTCTGGACCCTTGTCATATAGATGATATCGGCATCGTTGAGGTAGGGAAGAAAATCGCGGTCTTCGGTATATGAAATCCCCTTTTCCACAAGGAACTCTTTGTACTCGTCGGGCATCTTCAGCTCCTCGGGCGAAATGAAACAAAAATTGGGTGCAAAGTGCGAAAGAGCCATCAGTAGCGAGTGCACGGTTCTTCCATATTTCAGGTCGCCAATCATTAAAATGTTCAGACCATCGAGCTTCCCCTGTGTCTTTTGAATAGAATAGAGGTCGAGAAGCGTTTGAGAGGGGTGTTGGTTGGCGCCGTCGCCCGCGTTGATAACGGGTACGGTTGCAATTTCACTGGCATATCGGGCAGCTCCTTCGAGCGGATGGCGCATCACAATCAGATCCACATAATTATTCACCATCTTGATGGTGTCTTTCAGGGTCTCACCTTTGGTTACACTCGAAGAGTTGGCGTCGGCAAATCCTACAACTCTTCCGCCCAACCTCTGAATGGCCGTTTCGAAACTGATTCGTGTCCGGGTCGACGGTTCAAAGAAGAGAGTGGCAACCACCTTATTTTTGAGGAGGTCGCGGTTGGGATCCTTTTCGAACTCTGAGGACAGAGCCAGAATCTGCAGATACTCCTCTTTGCTGTAGTCGGTAATCGAAACTAAACTTCTGTTCTTCATAAGGCATCGGTTTGCTTGGTGAAAGCCCTCTATTTCTAAGCTAAATTAATACAAATAGGCCATTGGTTCATGATTTTTTACAGGTGATTTCGGGCCATTTGCCTATTCTTTGCGCAAAGGCTTCCGAACGGCTTTTTGGGAGGAGAAAAGTGGCTCTGCAATCGGCCTGATACTCCGCATTGCTGATTTCGGGCTCGAACTCTTTGATTACCTGTTGTATCTCGGGTGTCATATGGTAGGGATACTCCACCCAAAAGGCCTCTTTCAGTACCTTTATGGTGGTTTCACTATGTCTCAGGGCATCGGCCGATGCCTCTCTGTAGGCGACGGTGAGGCCGCCTGTTCCAAGCAATATCCCTCCGAAATAACGTACAACGGCCACCATTGCATCGGAGAGTCCGAACGAATCGATCTGTCCCAGAATGGGACGGCCTGCAGTGCCCGAAGGTTCTCCATCGTCGTTGGCGCGCCAATTGTTTCTGTCGGGGCCCAGACGCCATGCGTAGCAAATGTGCCGAGCACTGAAATGCTCTTTACGCAACTGCTCAAGCATCCGACGGATATCCTGGTCCGACTCCACCGGCTTTGCATAGGCTATGAACTTGCTGCCCTTCTCTCGGTACAGACCCTCGGCCGGTCGCGCCAGGGTCAGATAACTGTCGGATTCGGAAGACGCGTTCATTTCAGGATAAAAAAAAAGGGGCCATGATAGCGGCCCCGGTTAGTGTTTGAATTTCTTGTCGATCTCCTCTAATGTCTGTTTAAAACGTTTGTCGGTTTCCTGCATATTCATCACAGTTTTACAGGCATGGAGAACGGTTGCATGGTCTTTTCCTCCCACCTGCTTACCGATGGAAGCAAGAGCCGCTTTCGTATATTTTTTTGAGAAGAACATGGCAATTTGTCGGGCCTGCACAATTTCACGCTTCCGGGTGGAGGAGTGGAGCATGTCTATGGTGATGTTCAGGAAGTTGCAAACCGTTTTGCTGATAAAATCGATCGAGATTTCCTGTTTGGGATTTTTAATCAACTTCTCAATCATTTCGGAGGCCAGTTCGAGTGTAATGGCTCTGCGATTGAGTGTTGACTGGGCCAACAGCGAAATAAGGGCTCCTTCTAACTCGCGGACATTGCTGGTGATGTTAGAGGCCACAAAGGCAATCACATCGTCGGGAAGCGTAATCCCGTCCTGATAGGCTTTCCGACGGAGGATCGATACCCTTGTAGCATAGTCGGGAGCCTGGAGGTCGGCCGAGAGACCCCATTTGAAACGGGATAGCAGCCGTTTTTCAAGGCCCTGCAGTTCGACCGGAGGTTTGTCGGATGTGAGAATTAATTGTTTTCCCGACTGATGCAGGTGATTGAAAATATGGAAGAAAACATCCTGTGTTTTTTCGCGTCCGGCAAATTCATGAATATCGTCAATAATCAATAGGTCTATCATCTGATAGAAGTGGAGAAACTTATTGATTTCATTCTTCAGGCGGGCGTCTACAAACTGGGTCTGAAATTTGTTGGCGGTAACATAGAGTACCACCTTATCGGGGAAGCGCTCTTTTACCCCCAATCCGATGGCCTGAGCCAGATGGGTCTTGCCAAGGCCGCTTTCGCCATAGACGAAGAGCGGATTAAAGGCCGTTCCACCGGGATTTTCGCCAACGGCAACTCCTGCCGAGCGGGCAAGACGGTTGCACTCCCCCTCCACAAGGTTATCGAAACTCTTTTCGGGATTGAGTTGCGGATCTATGTTCAATTTCCGGATACCCGGGATGACAAAGGGGTTGAATTTTTCGAGGCGATCGTCAGGAGAGAGCGGGAGCGAATTATTCTTCATTTCGACCGAGGTGACCGAAGGATAGATTACCTGACTCTGTTTTTCCTGATTGGTTACATTCGATTTATCGACCACCACACTATATTCCAACTTCGCGTCGGTTCCCAACTCTTTTCTGAGGCACTTCCTGAGAAGGTCTATGAAGTTCTCTTCGAGATACTCATAGAAGAAAGGGCTGGGCACCTGAATAGTCAGGACCTTGTCCGAAAGCTTAAGCGGTACAATGGGTTGAAACCATGTTCTGAAAGTCACGGCCGGAATATTGTCCCGAATGACCCGTAAACATCGATTCCAAATAGCTTGGTGCATTGTGTATCAGATTATCAGTAGTGGAACAGTGGTAGGAGAATCTGTAGTAATTTCTTCAACAAGGTTAGTTAAAAAAAAGCGCAAAAAAAACCAAAATTGCCTTGTTTTTTTCTTTCTGTTGCTATCTGATTGCTTTACAGGAAATTATTTTTTTTACTTTTTTTTATTTTTCAAAGGAGAGAATAGAAAATTATAAAGCATTGATTAACAGTGCTTTAATAACAACGTGTTGCCTTTCAGTTACTTGTCTTTTCTGCCAAACAGCGAAAAATGAACATACCGTTTGGGCTGTTCCCTGACATTAATCAGCAGACTGTCGAGTGAAGCGAGTGATGACTCCAGATTCCGGTACAATGTGTCGTTTACTAACAGCTGCCCCAGACTTCCCTCCCCATTGCGTATCCCGGTGAGGATCCCTTCGGCCTGCAAGATGGTGTTGTTGGTACGGTCGAAGGCGGATTTGATATCCGTTTCGGCAAGTTGCCCGGTGAAGCTCTCCAGATTGCCGGCGATAAGGGTAATGCTCTTGTTGTTCTTTTCCAGATTGGCCGACACCGACTCAAAATGAGAAAGGATGGAGCTGAGTTTTGATTTCTCCTCTGTCAGAATCTCATTCAAGGTGGCAACAGAGCTCCTGAGATTTTGACGGGTTTCGGGGTTGAGCACGTCGTGCAGTGCCTGCATTACAGAATCGATGGAGAGCATCATACCTTCTGCCTTTTGGCGCAGGGGGGCAATGAGGTCGACAGCCGAACTGATCAGGTCGGCCTGCAGCCCCGTCGACAGTGTGTCGCCTGGAAGTGCCTTTGTGGGGCTGTCGCCCCTGAGAAGGTTAATGGCTTTTGTGCCCAACAGGTCCTTGCTGAAGATCTGAATCGTGCTGTTGGAGGGGAGGTAGTAATCCTTCTTGATTGAAATGGTTACCAGCAGTTTATTCGGATCTGTCTCGAGAAAACGAATGTCGCTTACCCGCCCGATGCGCAGACCACTTACCGTTACATCGCTCGAAACATCCAAACCCGATACGTTTTCGAATATTCCGCAAAACAGTTGGTCGGTTTTCAGAAGGTTGCTGCCCTTGAGGAAATTCAGCCCCCAAATCAACAGGGCTGTTACAATTAGGACAATGATTCCAATTTTTACCTCTTTTCTCATTGTTGTGTTTTTTTCGGTAAGGATGGGGTAAACGGCTGTCCGTTTACCTTCTTTGATTCAGCTCGGTACGAGCCTCGGAAGGGGGAATGAATTCGCCGTTGCGGACGGCTGTTACGAACGCATCGGGATACTTTTTCTGAATGTTCTTGAGACGTTCTTGTATTTTGGTATAGCTGGTGGTTTTCCCCACTACATATTTGTTGTGGGTGGCTCCCTTTATCTCTATGACATCGGTTTCGCCCTTAAAGTTGGCCGGTGTGGGGGTTATGGGTTTCGTTTTTACTGAAGCGGAAATCTGAACGTAGAAATAAATTTCGGCCGCCGACCCGAGATCACTTTGGATAGGTGCCGATGGTTCCGATGCCGGGAGTTCCTCTTTAGGCCGGGAAGGCTCTGTTGCTATTGTTGATGAAGCCATGGCCGGTTCGACGGTAAAGGTACTCTTTTTTTCTACCCGGTTTTTATAGTTTCGGAAGGCATCAAAGAGCGCTTTGGCCATCTTCTCCTGCCCGGCAGTCGAATTGAGGTACTTCTCCTCGTCGGGGTTCGACATGAACCCTAGCTCCACCAGAACGCTGGGCATGGCCGTTTTGTAAAGCACCAGAAACCCGGCCTGCTTAACGCCTCTGTCAACCACAGGTGTGGCTACCTTAACCTGTAGCTGCACAGCTGCTGCCATTTCGAGGCTCTGTTTCAGGTAGGAGTTCTGCATGAGTTGAAAGATGATGTACGACTCGGGCGATTTGGGATCGAATCCCTCGTAATGCGATGTGTAATCGTCTTCCATAAGGATGGCGGAGTTTTCGAGCTTGGCAACCTCGATATTCTCTTCGGCTTTATCGTTTCCCATGATGTAGGTCTCTGCCCCCCTGACGGTCCGTTTTCGGGTGGTAGAGGTTTTGGCGGGCAGGCTGTTTACATGGATTGAGATAAAGAGATCGGCCTGATTGCGGTTGGCAATGGCGGCTCGTTCAATCAAAGGAATAAAGATATCGGTTTTACGGGTGTAGATAACCTCCACATCGGGCAGATTTTTCTCAATCAGGGCTCCCAGTTTTAACCCCACCGACAGTACTATATTTTTTTCACGCGCACGGGGAGAGATACATCCCGGATCTTTGCCGCCGTGACCCGGATCAATGACCACCCGTTTCACCCCGTCGGTGGCTGCCTCAACGGGGTTGGGTAGTAAAAAGAGACAACAACAGGCAATTAGAAGAATCCCGGCAGAGAACTGCTTTTTCAGAGGATACTGTACTATGAATCCGGGATAGAACATTCTTACGAAATCGAGAATTTTGTGTAGTTTTGGCGTCCCGGATCATTGGTGCGGGGTGCGTCACAAAAATAGAGATTAAAATTGTTTTCCGGAATTCTTTCATGCTTTTTTGGCTTTCTTCTCTGTGCGCTACTCTCTGTAAATGCTCACGCGCAGGGGCTGACTGCGTATGCTCACCGCCCTTCGGCACTTTGGGCTTCGCCTCTTGCTTCCTCTTTTTCGCTTTCGACTCCCGATACCACCCTTTTTACCCAATCTGCCCACTCGGCCGATAGTCTGCAGTTTGTGCCCGGGGTCGTTGATGCAAGCGATGTGCCTGTAGTTGTCGGCACAAGGGTCGAGGCGGCACCCGCCGATTCAACAATTGGTGTCCAAATGAGTGCGGGGGCGCTGGCCGACAGTCTTTCGACCCAGCCCGAATCGGCCTTCTCTACCCCTATCACTTACACTTGGAAGGATTCGCTTGTTATCTCTCAGAAGGAGCAGAAGGCGTTTCTCTATGGGGGAGCTACTGTAAAGTTTGAGGATAAGCAATTAACGGCCGATTTTATTGAGTTCGACATGGCCAAAAGCGTGGCGTATGCAACGGGGCGGAAGGATTCTGCGGGGATAATGACTGGCCTTCCGGTCTTTACCCAGGGACAGGAGACATTCGATGTAAAGAGCCTTTCGTACAATTTTAAAACAAAAAGCGGGGTAATTCACGAGGTTATTACAGAGCAACAGGAGTCGTTTCTACATGCTACGGTTGCTAAACGGTACGACTCGGGGATTGTGGATATCAGCGACGGAAAATTTACCACATGTGATGCCGATCATCCCCATTTTTATCTGGCCATTTCGAAAGGGCGAATGATTCCCGGCAAGAAGATTGTGGCCGGCCCCTCTTACCTTGTTTTAGAGGATGTTCCACTCCCCATCGGGATTCCATTCGGGTTTTTGCCCAACACCGGTAAACGAAACCAGTCGGGTTTCCTGTTGCCCACCTGGGGTGATGAGGTAGCCCGGGGTTTTAACCTCACCGGAGGAGGATACTACCTGGCTTTGGGAAAACATCTGGATGCCCGTATTACCGGTGATATCTATTCGAAAGGAACCTGGGGACTCGGTGTGGCTTCGAACTATGTAAAAAGATACCGTTTTTCCGGCCAGTTTAATGGGAGATATTACAAGGATATCACCGGGGAAAAGGGACTCGACCGAACTGCCTCTACCAGTTTCTCTTTGCAGTGGATGCATCGGCAGGATCCTAAGGCCAATCCTACCTCCACGTTGAATGCAAGCGTCAATTTTAGTACAAAATCGTTCGATCAGAATCACAACTATCAGAATGTAACGCGATTGATGACTAATACCAAACAGTCGAGCATCTCCTGGGCCAAAAACTGGCCCTCTAAGCCTTACCGCTTTTCCATGAACCTAAACCATTCTCAGAGTAGTGGGGCCGATATCGTGCAACTTACCCTTCCGGCAGCCAACTTCTCGGTCGACAGGCTTTACCCTTTTAGAAAGCAGGTTTCTGTAGGAAAGAAAAAGTGGTATGAAGACATCACCCTTTCGTATAACGCCGAGATGCGCAACGACATCTCTTCGCCCGAAGATAAATTGTTGTCGGATTCGACTCTTAAGAATATGCGGAATGGCTTCAGGCACACCATTCCTGTGAACCTAAACGTGAAACTGCTGAAGCAGATTAATATTACCCCTTCGCTCAACTACACCGGTATGCTCTACACCAGTTCGCTCCGTAAACGCTGGGTTGAGGGCGATCCGGAGGTGAATCCCGAAGGGACAGTGGTGACCGATACAATCAGGAGCCTTTCGTATGCCCATGGTTTTGCTCCCAATATTTCTGCCTCCTTCTCGCCCAAAATTTATATCCGGGGGCAGGCTCTCAATAAAAATGCAAAGATTCAGGCTATCCGAAATGTGGTGACCACCTCGATTGGCTTCCGCTATACTCCCGATCTCAAGGAACTTGTTCCCAACTATTTCCGCGATTTGGACTATTCGTATATCGATAAAGAGGGTGAGCGAATCACAAAAACAGAGAGTTACTCCATTTACCAGGGTTATACCTACGGAACCCCCACCCTTCCCGGGAAAAGTGGAGCCATCTCGCTCTCTATCCGGAACAATCTGGAAGCCAAAGTGAAATCGGATAAAGATACTACGGGTTTTAAAAAGGTGAAACTGCTTGAAAATCTCTCCTTTTCGACCGGTTACAATATTTTTGCCGACTCCATGCGACTGAGCGTTGTCTCTATTAACGGAAACACCAGCCTCTTTAATAATCTGGTGAATCTCTCGTTTAGCGGTTCGCTCGATCCCTATTCGATAGATGCCAAGGGTAAGCGGTATGATAGGCTCACCATTAAAGATGGCAAATTGGGTCGGCTCACCAATATGAGTTTTTCGCCCTCATTCCGATTCCAGGGTGGGCAGGGTAAGCAGAAGGCACGAGGAGGATCGGGTTTCAATTCAGATCCCTCGCTGATGGAGGATTCCGAAGGGGAGGAAGCTGACGATGATTCGCGCCCGATCGATGCCGAGAGGTACAGAGCCAATGGAGTAGCTCTGCCCTACGAGTATTTTAAAATCCCGTGGAGCATGGGGGTGAGTTACGACTTTAACTACTCAAAGCCGGGTATTGCTAAGGCAAATATTGTGCAGACTGTTCGGGTAAACGGTGATTTGAGCCTCACACCCAAATGGAAAGTTTCGTTTAACACCGGTTTCGATGTGCAGGCAAAAACGGTAACGCACACCAACTTCACTATCGATCGGGATTTGCACTGCTGGGTGATGTCGCTCAATATATCGCCTTTCGGAGCCTATAAATTCTACGGTTTTCAGATCAATGTGCGATCGGCTATGCTCCGTGATTTGAAGTATGAGAAATCTCGCTCGCAATACGACAGCCAGTCGTTTTAGCAGGCGGGTCGTATAAAAATATTGTATATTAGCCTGTTTTTAGTTGAGACATCGGGCTTTTTCTTATTCTATCTGTCATGAAACGAATTATCTCTACTCCTCTTGCCCCGGCTGCCATCGGACCCTATAGCCAGGCCGTCGAAGTAAACGGCTTGCTCTTTGTTTCGGGCCAGATTCCTCTGGATCCGGTTTCGGGTCAGATTTCGGGCACCGACATTACTGCGCAGACCGAACAGGTACTGAAGAATATCGGATCGATTCTGGAAGCGGCCGGCTATTCGTACGGCGATGTGGTAAAATCCACCTGCCTTTTGGCCGATATGAATCATTTTTCGGAAATGAACGAAGTCTATAGCCGCTATTTTGTGGAGAGGCAGCCTGCCAGGGCCGCCTTCGCAGTTGCAAAACTGCCTCGTGCGGTACTAATCGAAATAGAAGTAATTGCTTGTAAAGCCTAATGTCAATGACCTTTGCCCGCAAATACCGATACGGTTTCCTCTTTTTGGCTACGCTTTCTGCCTTGTTGTTGCCATCGTGCGATGATATATGCGAAACGCCCACACTGACAGCCATTGTTGCAGGAACCTACACTGATTCTATTCAACCTGTGCAAACTTACACCCTTACCTCGCCGGCTGTTTATGGTGTGGGACGCGATAGTCTGCTTGCACCGGTGGCCGGGAAATGGTTGATGCCCCTTTCGCTTGCAGCCGACAACATGCGGTTTGTGGTGGAGGATGATGGTGTAAAGGATACCATCTCCTTTTATTATGCGCGCACTGTTGAGTTTGTGTCGGAGGAGTGTGGCTGTATTGCTGTGGCCCGAATCGACAGCATTCTCTATTCTATGAACAAACTGAAGCGAGTTGAGATAGTAAAGTCATCTGTCAAAACGGTTTATGTAGATCAAGATAAGCATAATGAGGAAAATATACGCCTGTTTTATTAGTCTTTTCATCACGCTGACTTGGATGTCGGGGCAGGAGGCTCCGGCCAGAACCAGGGCAGCTGCTGATGCTTCGAAACCTGCGGCAGAGAAGAGCGTGGAGGTGGAGGACACCGTTATCCGCTACAAGAGGATGAGGGGTTTCCGTTTAGGCCTCGACTTCTCGCGAGTGGGAGCCTCCTTCATCTATGGCGACCGTATGGAGTTGGGCGTGGTTTCCGATTTCGAGGTGAAAGACAGATGGTATTGGGTGGGCGAACTGGGCTTGTCGCAGGTCGATGTTTTTAAAGCAGGGTGGTCGTATGCAGGCTCGGGGCTTTACGTAAAGTCGGGTTTTAATTACAACTTTCTGCAGCCCGACAATCCTGACTACCACGATGCCGCAACGATTGGGTTTCGTTTGGCCGGCAGTACCTTTTCGCAAGAGATGTCGAATATCTCTCTGGGTGATGGATATTGGGGTACTTCAGTAATTGAGCACATTCCCTCCAAGGGGGTTACGGTAGGCTGGGTCGAGGCCGTAATAGGTGCAAAGGCCGAACTTTCGAAAAATGTCTATATCGGTGGCGATATTGGGTTGCGATTCAAACTCTTTGATTCGTCGAACGAGGTAACTCCCTATCATATTCCGGGGTATGGAAAAGGTCACAAGAGCCTTACACCTGCATTCAGTTATTATGTACTCTATCTTTTCCCACCCTCCGATCCTGCTGCCAAGGCAGCTCAGCAAAGGAAGCTTCAGCAGCAGAAAGAGCAGGCGCGCAAAAAGGAGTTGGATCTGAAGGCTCAGGATAAGGCGCTCCGTGAGCAGCGCAGGGTGCAGCGAAATCTCATTAGAATGGAGAGTAAGGGGGTTGTTCCGGTTCCCGAAGTAGTAGCCGACTCGCTGAAAAGAGCTCCGAAAGCTCCGCCTGCTGCCAATACCGCTAAATAGACTTTCGCCCCACCCACTCTTCTATTTTATTGCGGGCTGTTTTTACAACGATTGTATCCGAAAAAAAAGAGGAGGCTGTTTCAGATATCGAAACAGCCTCCTCTGGCGTTACGCGAAAATCGCGGAAGTTATACGGTTGCCATGTGGGCAATCAGTTCGAGAACCTTGCATGAATAACCCCACTCGTTGTCGTACCATGAAACAAGTTTCACAAAGTTGTTGTTGAGTGAGATACCTGCTTTAGCATCGAAGATCGAGGTGCGGGCATCGTGAATGAAGTCGGAAGATACTACTTCGTCTTCGGTGTAACCCAAAATACCTTTCAGTTCGTTTTCGGAAGCGGCCTTCAGGGCAGCACAGATTTCAGCGTAGCTGGCACCCTTCTCAATGCGGCAGGTGAGGTCAACCACCGATACATCGAGGGTGGGAACACGGAAGGCCATGCCGGTCAGTTTGCCGTTGAGTGCGGGAATCACTTTGCCAACAGCTTTGGCAGCTCCGGTAGAGGAGGGGATAATGTTTCCTGCAGCTGCACGACCACCTCTCCAATCTTTGGCAGAGGGAGCGTCAACCGTTTTCTGGGTGTTGGTGGTGGCGTGAACGGTGGTCATCAAACCTTCAACAATACCAAATTTATCGTTGATAACCTTTGCAAGAGGAGCAAGACAGTTGGTGGTGCACGATGCGTTCGAAACAAAGGTTTCGCCCTTGTACGAATCGTGGTTTACGCCCATTACGAACATGGGGGTATCGTCTTTTGAGGGAGCCGACATCACTACACGTTTTGCACCTGCATTGATATGTCCCTGAGCTGACTCCTTGGTAAGGAAAAGACCGGTTGATTCAACCACATACTCGGCGCCAATTTCACCCCACTTCAGATCGTTGGGATTCTTTTCGGCGGTTACGCGGATCGATTTCCCGTTAACTACCAATTTTCCATCTTTCACATCGACGGTGCCTTCAAAACGACCGTGAACGGAATCATAACGGAGCATGTAAGCCATGTAGTCAACATCGATAAGGTCGTTAATTCCTACTACTTCGATGTCGTTCCTGCTCTGGGCTGCACGGAACACCAAGCGGCCGATACGGCCGAATCCGTTGATACCAACTTTGATTTTTGACATAATTGTATCTGTTTGAAATTTATAAAAAGTGATTTTCTCTTTAGGCGCTGCAAAGGTAACACAACCAAAAGAAAAAAGTTCAATTCATAAGGAATTAGTTGCACGAAATCGAAAAAAAACAGTAACACTTGTTGGCTTTTGTTTCCGAAAACCAACCCTCATCTTCAGATTCATGACGATAATTTTTTTACATTTGCCGCACCTTAATGACCGATCTTACTCTGTGAACAGAACAGGTTGCCTTGCAACACCGAAGAGGGTATGATCAGAATTTTCGGCATCATGGAGCTCCATACTCCCATTTAAAAACAAATTATTCCAGTATGAATAGAGACGAGACGATTTTTGGATTAATCGAGCAGGAGAAGAGACGGCAGAGAGTGGGCATTGAACTGATTGCCTCTGAGAACTTTGTAAGCGAGCAGGTAATGCAGGCAATGGGTTCGGTCTTAACCAATAAGTATGCCGAGGGATATCCGGGCCGTAGATATTATGGCGGATGCCAGGTTGTCGATCAGGTTGAACAGCTGGCCATCGACCGGATCAAAACGCTCTTTGGAGCTGTGTGGGCAAACGTACAACCCCATTCCGGTGCTCAGGCCAATGCTGCCGTCATGTTTGCCTGCCTAAAGCCTGGCGACGTCATTCTGGGCTTCGATCTTTCGCACGGAGGGCATCTTACGCACGGCTCGCCCGTGAACTACTCGGGCGTACTCTACCAGCCTAAGGCGTATCAGGTTTGTGAAGCCACCGGGAGAGTCGATTACGAGAGCATGGAGGTGGTAGCACAACGCGAGAAACCTAAGATGATTATTGCCGGCGCTTCGGCCTATTCGCGCGACTGGGACTATGCCCGCATGCGTGCCATTGCCGACAAGGTAGGCGCGCTGCTCATGGCCGACATATCGCACCCTGCGGGTCTTATTGCCAAGGGGTTGCTAAACCATCCCTTTCCTCATTGCCACATTGTTACCACCACAACCCATAAAACCCTTCGTGGCCCCCGTGGCGGATTGATTCTTCTGGGCAACGATTTTGAGAATCCGTGGGGATACACTACTCCCAAGGGAGAGATAAAAATGATGTCGCAACTGCTCGATTCGGCTGTTTTTCCCGGTATTCAGGGTGGTCCGCTCGAGCATGTCATTGCTGCTAAGGCGGTGGCATTTGGCGAGGCGCTGACCGAATCGTATGGTGCATATGTAGCCAGTGTAAAGAGAAATGCCGCAGTAATGGCCTCTGCCTTTATGGATTTAGGTTACAAGGTGATTTCGGGTGGTACCGACAACCACAGTATGCTGATAGATCTTCGTTCGCGATTCCCCGAACTGACGGGAAAGATGGCTGAGAACGCGCTGGGTCGGGCCGATATTACCATCAACAAGAATATGGTTCCCTTCGACAGTCGGTCGCCCTTCCTTACATCGGGCATTCGGGTCGGAACTCCGGCCGTTACTACCCGCGGGCTGGTTGAATCCGACATCGTGAAGATTGTGGAGATGATGGACACCGTGTTGAAAAATGACACCTGCGAAAAGAGCGCTCTTGCCGTGAAAACCGAGGTAAATGCTATGATGAGCGACAGGCCTCTATTTGCCTGGTAGTTTCCGGCCCACGATAAAATAGCAGAGGGTGCCTTCAACTTGGAAGGCACCCTCTGCTATTTTGTGGAGGTTTGCGAACGGTTACTTAACCTCCATTAAGATACTGGTGATGGTTCCCATCTGGTAGAGCGGGATGCGTTTTGATGCGAGAGTCTGGCTATTCGAGGCAACCTTTACTTCTACCTGAGCGGGAATTCGGTAATAGAGCGAGTTCTTGAGAATCTCCTTCTCTTTTTTTGATTTGGCTACCGATTTAGGATGCACAATGGCCATATTATTCACTGCCACCTCGCCCAGTGGCGAGAAGATACAGGCCACTTCGGCAGCACCCTCCTTACTGTCGGTAAACCCCTGCTGTTCGGAGAAATAAAAAAGCGAGATTTTGCGCGATCCCTCTTCGGGAATGCACACAAACGATCTCTTGGTCGGAATCTCCATGGAAGTTCCGGTAAACATGGAGAGTAGCGCTGCCTCCTGCAGATCAATCTGCTCAAGCAGAATCTTCAGGGTTACCCCATCGGGGCTATCATCGGCTTCGCCATTCAGCAGATCTTGCTTCCGTTGCCTGAGGTCGAAAATTTGTTGAGCCAACTCTTTGGCCTGCGCATCTTTGGGTAGGTGTTGAAGCTTTTTGATTACAAGCGGCTCTTTTACAAAGGCGGTATCTTTCAGCATCACCTGAAAGAGCGTGTCGACCGTTTGAAAGAGGGGGCTTTCAATGACCATGTTTTTAAAACCTGTTGTGATTTCGGCCGGAGCAAATTGGCCGGAGGCCAGAAAGCTGGAGAGGCTCATATCGAGAAGAGCTCCCTCTTTGGTTAAGGTAATGAGCCGCTCAATATTCTTGGGGTAATTTTTAAAGGTAATCACATAGTATTGCGAAGGATCCATTTCAAAGTGCTCAGAGATGGCAGCGTTTGCGATGCGCCAGGAAACGATATCCTGTTGGGCGACGTTCATCTGAAGGTACTTGGCGGCAAATTCGGCAAAGGGTCCCTTTCTGGCCACAGTCTGCACCAATTCCACATCGACCTTAAGAGTGGTTTTGGGCAAGCCATACAGGAGCGTATTGTTGGCCAAAGGGGTACCCATCGCATAGGGGGTGGTTTGAAAGGTTTGCGCTATGCCGGGCATACTTGCGAGGAGAATTCCCAACCCGGCCAGTACGAGATTTTTAATCATGCTAATATTGTTTTATACGCTTTTCCAAGGGCACTGCTCAAATCTCCCGCGATAAGGGAGGCCTCGCCGTTTTCTTCGGCCAGGATATCCCCTGCGAGACCATGCAGGAAGGCAGCCACAATGGCTGCCTCTGCACTTGAAAAGTGCTGTGCTAGCAAAGATAACACAATTCCCGTTAAAACGTCGCCGCTTCCGGCAGTTGCCATGCCCGGATTGCCGGTTATGTTGAGCCAGAGCGTGCCATCGGGCAGCGAGATGGAACTGTAGCGGCCCTTCAGAATCACTATAACTTTGTAAAGCGAGGAGAAGCGGAGTTGCTCGCTGATCTGCGCCATACTGCCGATTGCCTCTCGGCCGATTGAGGCCAGCAGGCGCCTGAATTCGCCGGGATGAGGTGTTAATATGGTACCCGGGGGGAGTTGCTCCAGAAGGAGCGGGTGGGCTGCCAAATGATTCAGCGCATCGGCATCGACCACTAAGGCTCCTTTCCAATGGGTAATGATTTGTTGTGTTGCCTTTTGAGCCTGTTCCGATCTCCCCAGGCCGGGCCCCATGCCAATCGCGTTGAATTTCGACAGGTTGCCGATGGCCTCTTCGATAGGGGAGGTGTCGGTCATTGCTTCGGGAACGGCTATTTGCATGATGCTGTTCTCTCTGTTGGGGATCCGCGCAGTGATCATTCCGGCCCCTCCCCGCAGACAGGCGCGCGCAGCGAGGATGGCAGCCCCCATCATGCCGTGGCTTCCCGCCACCAGAAGGGCGTGGCCAAAGTTGCCCTTATGGGCAAAAGGTTCTCTCGGGGCAACCATTTTGGCAACCGATTCGGGTTGAACCATAAACTTTTTGCAGTCAACCCCCTGGGTCAGTAATCCGAAATCGACAAGTTCCCATTTCCCGAAACAGGAGGCCGTTTCGGGAAGAAAGGCCGAAAGCTTCGGGGTTTGAAGCACATAGGTTCGGCGTGCCCTCACCACCTGAGTGTCGTTGAACCAATCAAGGGGTTCGCAGGGCATTCCTGAGGGGAGGTCAATAGAGACCACCTCGGCTTCGGATGAGTTTAAGGCATGAACCCACTGCAGAGATTCGGCCTCTAATGGCCTGGTGACGCCGGTGCCGAACAGGGCATCAATAACCACTACCCCCTTGGAGGGTGCAAGCCGATGACCCTGCGATGCAAAGGCAACGTGTACATTGCCATGGGCCATCGTTTTTTCGAATTGTATCCGGGCATCGGGCGCGCAGTTCTCGCAATCGGCGGTCATAAACAGCTCCGTCTGCCACCCTTTTTCGGCAAGCAGACGTGCCATACAGATGCCATCGCCTCCGTTATTGCCTTTTCCGGCAAGAATTACGACCCTCGCCGGAACCGGATAGTGCACGATAAATCTGTTGACACAGGCGCTTGCTGCCCTTTCCATCAATTGCAACGAACTGATATTTAGGCTTTCTATTGTGTAGGTGTCGGAAATCCTGCACTCTTCTGCGTTCAGAATAGGAATCATGACTCGTAACTATTTAATGGCCGCTCTGTTCAGTGCTGCTCTGTACCTTTGCGCGTTGCGGTTGTGTTCGGAAAGGGTTTTGGCAAAAGCGTGAAATCCGGAGAAATCCTCGCGGGCACAAAAATAGAGATAATTGTGCTCTTCGGCTTGGAGTACGGCATCGATCGAGGCAATGGAAGGGGTGCAAATGGGGCCCGGCGGAAGGCCTGGGTTTCTATAGGTGTTATAGGGCGATTCTACCTTGAGGTGTTCAAAGAGGATTCTGCGGAGAGTGCGGTCGCCGAGGGCAAATTTCACGGTGGGGTCGGCCTGTAGCGGCATCTTCTTTCGAAGCCGGTTGAGATAGACGCCTGCGATACGACGTTTTTCGGAGTTCTGTTGTGTCTCCTGTTCAACAATCGAGGCAAGAACCGACACCTCAACCCGAGTCATTTGGAGCGCCTCGCGCTTTTGTTCCCTTCCGGGGTTCCAGAAACGGTTGTATTCGGCGAACATCCGCTCCATGAAGTTCATTGCCGAACTGTTCCAGTAAAACTCGTAGGTGTTGGGAATATAGAGGGCCGGTGAAGTGGCAGGGGTAAGGCCAAAACGTTGTAGGAGGAGAGTGTCGGTCATTAGCGTAATCAGCGAGAGGGAGTCGGGCTCAATCTGCGATGCAACCACCTTTGCAAGCTGTTGGCTCGAGTGGATATTGTGAAATACCACTTTGACCGATGTCTGCGCACCCGACCTCAGCAAGCCGGCCAGCTCCCTGCTGCTCATACCCTCGCGCAGGAGATAACGTCCCGGCTTAACCTGACTGTCGTATTGCATCTTTTTTGCCGTCCATTCAAACCATTTTGGGTGGACAAGCCAACTACTGTCGGTGAGCGACTGCATAACATCAGAAAAGGTTGCCCCTGTTCGGATGTAGAGCGAGGCCTCCTCTTTTGCGCCCAACGAGAGGTTGGGGGCGGTTACCCTTCGCCATAGTTGGGATGCACCGAAAAGTAGAGCCGCAAGGAGGGCGAATATCAGGCCCATTAAGAGAAATTTGCTCCGGAAACGGGTTGCGTTAGACATTTATAGTAAATTTGCACGATTTTCAGCAAAAGTAACAACAAAACTCCGAGTTATGGATAAAATCAAAAACATTGCTATTGTAGCGCACGACAACCGAAAAATCGATATGATTGAATGGGTGGAGTGGAATTGGCAGGTTTTATTGAAACACCGCCTTATCTGTACCGGAACCACCGGTCGTATGGTGGAGGAGGCTCTTTTGCAGAAGAAGAGAGAGTACAACGACCCCCGAACCCTCTATCTAACCCGTTTAAAGTCGGGTCCTTTGGGAGGCGACCAGCAGATGGGCGCTCTGATTTCGGATGGTGATGTAGACCTGCTCATCTTTTTCTGGGACCCCATGCAGCCTCAGCCCCACGATGTGGATGTGAAGGCGCTTCTTCGTATTGCAGTGCTTTACAACGTGGTTACCGCTTGTTCTCGTTCGACGGCCGACTTTGTAATCTCTTCGCCCCTTTTTGACACAAGATACGACAGGGTTGTAAAGAGTCACGACGATTATATTAACCGCGACCTTGGGTCAACACCCAGGTTGTAACCTTTTTTTTATGCAAATAGCACTAATAGGTTATGGCCGGATGGGTCATGAGATTGAGGCGGCCGCAAAGGAGCGGGGCCATTCGGTTGTACTTACCATCGATGTGGAGAATCTTCACGACCTGACTCCCGAAAATATCCGCAAGGCAGATGTAGCCATTGAGTTTACACGCCCCCAGACAGCTTTTCAGAACGTTTGCCTCTGCCTCAATGCCGGAGTCCCGGTGGTGAGCGGCACAACCGGTTGGTCGGATCAGCTTCCCGAAGCAGAGGCGCTTTGCCACCAAAAAGAGGGAGCCCTGCTCTGGGCTTCGAATTTCAGCTTGGGGATGAATCTCTTTTTCAAGTTGAACTCCTTTCTGGCGCATCTTATGAACCGTTTCAAAGAGTATGACGCATCGATTACCGAAACGCACCATGTGCATAAGTTAGACGCACCCAGCGGCACGGCGATTACGCTTGCCGAGGGTGTACTGCAGGCACTCGACCGAAAATCGGTTTGGGAGTCGCAGGCTCAATCTTCGCCCGATGTGTTGCGGATTGATTCTGTGAGAGAGGGGAGTGTGCCCGGCCTCCATACCGTTCGTTACAGTTCCTTTTGCGATGCCATTGAGATTACACACGATGCCGCCAACCGGAAAGGTCTGGCTGTGGGCGCTCTTCTCGCAGCCGAATATCTGGCTGGGAAAACCGGCGTTTATACCATGAACGACGTATTATTTCACTGACAATATAGAATATGAGCCACTCGGGTAAGGATATAGAAAGCACTGAAAAACCCTCTCCGCGTTTTGCACGGAAAGAGTTGGTACAATTTGCGGGAGTCATGCTACTCTTCCTCTTGTTTGTGGTGTGGGTGGGTTCTGCCTGGCTGTTGGTTTTATGCCCGGTTATAGTCGATGCCTATCTTCTCAAAAAGGTAAACTGGACTTTCTGGAAGCCGCGCGAAGGTAAGAGCAATTTTATTGTGGAGTGGATTGATGCCATTCTCTTTGCGGTGGTTGTGGTTTCGCTGATTAATATCTTTATTTTCCAGAACTACAAGATCCCTACCGGTTCCATGGAGAAGAGTCTCATGATTGGCGACCATCTCTACGTGAGTAAACTCAAGTATGGCCCCAAGTTGCCCAATACCCCCCTTTCGCTTCCCTTTATGCAGCACACCCTTCCCGGAACTTTGGGGAAGAAATCGTACCTGGAGTGGATTCAATGGCCCTATAAACGCTTGGTTGGCTTTACCACTGTAAAGCGCGACGATATTGTGGTCTTTAACTTTCCCGAAGGCGATACGGTGATTCTGCAATTGCCCAATGAGAGCTATTATGGGGTGTTATTGCAGTATGCCGCCATGTACCGAAATGATGAGCAGGGATCGGAGCGGCCGGCCGGCTGGTATGAGGCAAAGGCCCGCGAATACATTCGCCAGAATTACGACATTACTGTGCGCCCGGTCGATCGTCGCGACAATTACGTGAAGCGATGTGTGGCTCTTCCCGGCGACGTGTTGGAGGTGAGAGAAGGCAGGGTATTTATTGACGGAGTGGAACAGGAAAAATATCCCGGGCTTCAGTTCGATTACCGAGTGGTAACCGACGGATCGCGACTGAATCCTAAGACAATGCAGAATTTGGGTATCTATCGCGATGATTTGGTGGCCGAATCGGGTACCAGCTATATTGTTCCCCTAACGGTGGCCTCGGTTTTGGCTCTTTCAAATATTCAAACCGTTCGAAGCGTTGAGCGGGTCATGAACAGAGCCGGCCAGTTTAATGAGGCTATCTTCCCTCATCATTCCGCCTTCCCGTGGAATGAGGATTATTTTGGTCCGCTGGCAATTCCACGTAAGGGCGAGACAGTACAACTCACTGCCGAATCGGTGGCGTTGTACGGGCGCATTATTTCGGCTTATGAGGGAAACAAGCTGGAGATTTTGCCTTCGGGCATCCGGATTAATGGGAAGGAGGCCAAGGAGTACACCTTTGCCATGGATTACTACTTTATGATGGGCGACAATCGCGACCACTCCCTCGATTCTCGTTACTGGGGTTTTGTGCCTGAGGATCACATTGTGGGAGCACCCCGGCGAGTATGGCTCTCGCTCGACAAAGAAAAGAGCTTTCCCGCCAATATCCGATGGAACCGTTTTTTCAAAGCAGCGGGACGATAAAAAGATAATGCTCTAATGCTCTAACTCAGATTATTCTCCAGTTCCTGGATGAGCTCTCTCCCTTCGAGGCCATAGAGAATCTTGCCTTGAACGGCCAGGGAGATTTTTCCGGTCTCTTCCGATACCACCAACGCTATGGCGTCGGTCTGCTCGGTGATGCCTACGGCAGCTCTGTGACGGGTTCCAAAGTGAGCAGGCAGATTCTGTTTTTCGGTGATAGGCAATATACATCGCGCTGCGTAGATCTTTCCCTTGCGCAAGATGACTGCACCATCGTGGAGTGGCGAGTTCTTAAAGAAGATGTTGAGGAGCAGCGGGCCGGTGGTTTCGGCATTCAGAACCACTCCGGTCTCTACCACGGCCTGAAGCTCCGACTCCCTGGTAATCACAATCAGCGCGCCTGTGCGAGTGTGCGACATCTCCTCACAGGCTCTTGCAATGGTGTTAATCTTTACCCCCTCCTGCGGTCCGTCGTGCGAGAAGATACGTTCAATCGACTGTTTGTAGCGTGAAAGGTACCGCGATCCCACCATCAGCAGAAAACGGCGGATCTCCTGTTGGAAAAGGATGAGCAGGGCAATCATTCCAAGGCTCATGACCTGCCTGAAAATGGCGCTCATCAGTTGCATTTGCAGTACCTCCACAAAGAGCCAGATGGCGTAGATTCCTATGATGCCAACGGCAATGTTCATAGCCACAGTCCCCTTGATCATTCGGTAGAGCTGATACATCAGGTAGGCAACCAGTAGGATGTCTACAATGTCTATGATCCGGAGCGACAGAAAGCTAAACATAATTGCAACAAATGAATTCGGGACAAAAAAGGCCATCCCCAGCGGAGATGGCCTTTTTACGAGTAGGGGTCGGATCCGCTAGGCCATACGTATTTGATCGCCTTCGTATTTGCCGGCGGCTAGTTTTTCTTTCACCTCCGCAAAGGCTTTCAATGTGATCTCCACATCCTCGAGAGAGTGTGCGGCGGTGGGGATTACCCTAAACATAATCATGCCTTTGGGCACAACCGGATAAACCACCACAGAACAGAAAATATTGTAGTTTTCGCGAAGATCGAGGATTACGTTGGTGGCTTCGGGAACCGTGCCTTTCATCATTACGGGAGTTACCGGCGAGCCTCCTTTTCCGGTGTCGAAACCCATTTTTTGGAAACCTATCTGCAGCGCGTGGGCGATGGTCCAGAGACGTTCACGCAGTTCGGGACTATTCCTGAGTAGTTCGAGCCGTTTGAGTAGCCCTTCGACCATAGGCATCGGAAGCGATTTGGCATAGGTCTGCGAACGCATATTGTAGCGAAAATAGCTCATGATGGCTTCAGGACCCGCAACGAAACCTCCGATGCCGGCCATCGACTTGGCAAAGGTTCCGAAATAGAGGTCAACGCCCTCCATGGTTTCGGGACCGAAAAATTCGGAGGTGCCGGCTCCTGTGGGGCCCATGGTTCCAAAACCGTGGGCATCATCGATAAGCAGGCGGAAATTAAATTTTTTCTTAAACGCAACGATTTTGTCGATGGCACCCAAATCACCCACCATTCCGAAGACCCCTTCGGTAATGACGAGGATACCGCCACCGGTCTCTTCGGTAATCCTTGTGGCGCGTTCCATCGACTTTTCGAACGAATCCATGTCGTTATGCTGGAATACAAAGCGTTTGCCAAGATGCAAACGCATGCCATCCATGATACAGGCATGATTGTCGGAGTCGTACACAATCACATCGTGACGGCCGGCCAGATTATCAATAATGGAGATCATTCCCTGATAACCGTAATTGAGCAGGAAGGCATCCTCTTTTTTCTCGAACGAAGCCAGCTCTTTTTCCAGCTGTTCATGCAGCGAGGTGTGACCCGACATCATGCGGGCTCCCATCGGATAACCCAACCCCCATTTTGCAGCACCCTCTGCATCGGCCTTGCGAACCTCGGGATGGTTTGCCAAACCAAGGTAGTTGTTTAGACTCCAAACCAACACCTCTTTCCCTCTGAACATCATTCGGGGATTGATTTGACCCTCCAGTTTGGGAAACGAGAAATAGCCGTGTGCAAATTTACGGTACTGGCCCAGCGGCCCATCGCCCTGTTTTATGATTCTATCGAAAATATCCACGATACTATGGTTTAATGGATGTTACAAACAGTTAGTTTAATTGGCACAAATGTAAGGGTTTTTCTCAAAATGGCCATTCTGCCGAATGGAATATATTTATCGAGCTACTGTTATTAAGCCTCCTTTTTTTACCTTTGTCGCGGGGCTAAAGCAACAACCAATGGATATCATCACGAAGATAAGAGGCCATTTCGGCGAACGGCATCTCAACAGGGTATGTGTTGACCGTAGGCCGCGTGCTTCGATGGTGGGCTTTGAGCAGGCCTTGCAAGTGGGGGTATTCTGCCGGGTTTTTTCGGAACTTGAATATCAACGGCTGCTCGACACGCTCCCCTCGCTCTTCTGTTCGGCCTCGCGCATCTCGCTTCTGTTATGGAATAAAACGGGGCACTCTTTACCACGGGCTGCGGCTTCGCCCGAAGTAACCTGTTTTACCCGCCGCGATATTTCCTGGCGCATGGTTCCCGAAAATGCCGACGTTCGGCTCTTTGTGGAGGAGCCATTCGATTTGCTGTTTGTGCCCGATGATCCCAGGCTCTTTCCTGTACGCTACATTACACTGATGTCGCGAGCCGGGTTTAAAATAGGCCCTTGGGCCGACCTCAAGGATCCCCTTTTCGACTTTATGCTCAACCATCATGCGCAGAAAGATCGTTACTCTTTTTGTATGCAGATGCAGAATCTGCTGACTATGTTTACCGAACACAAACCTACACCGACACGATAAATTCGCTCTATGCTTCCATTCACTTTTCAAGGGACAGGCGTTGCGCTGGCAACTCCCTTTTCGGGAGATGGTTCCGTCGATTACAAGGCGCTCTCCCAACTGGTTGAATTTGTAATCAAAGGCGGGGTCGACTACCTTGTTGCCCTGGGCACCACCGCCGAAACCCCTACACTTACCTCTGCCGAGAAATCGGCCATTCTTCGACACATTGTGCAGGTTGCCGGGAATGCGGTACCTGTTGTTGCCGGAGTGGGTGGAAACGACACTTTGTCGGTAGTGAAAAAGGTTGAGTCAACCGATTTTTCAGGTGTTTCGGCCTTACTGTCAGTTACTCCTTATTATAACAGACCCTCGCAGCAAGGTCTGATTGAGCACTATTCGCGGGTTGCCGATGTCAGCCCTGTGCCTGTGATTCTGTACAATGTGCCCTCGCGCACCGGAGTCAATCTTGCCGCCGAAACCACCCTGAAACTGGCCGGACATCCACGTATCGCAGCGATTAAGGAGGCCTCCGGCAATCTGACACAGATGATGGAACTCATCAAAGGGGCGCCTGCCGGTTTTGTCGTGATTTCGGGCGACGATTATCTTGCCTTTCCCATGGCCGTGCTTGGGGCTTCGGGAGTCATCTCGGTTGCCGCCAATGTGGTGCCTGCTCAGGTATCTAAGATGATGAGGGCTGCACTCGGGTTCAGAATTCCGGAGGCCAGAGAGCTCCATTATGAGTTGACAGGCCTCTTTTCGACCCTCTTTGCAGAGGGGAATCCTGTAGGGGTGAAGGCGGCTCTCTCTATTCTGGGAATTGCCCACAACCAATTGCGCCTCCCCTTGGTTTCGGGTTCCGATCAGCTTCTCGCAAGCCTGCGTCAACAGCTATAATCTATTACCAGATAACCCTTTGATATGAAATTTTCCATTCCTGTTCTTTTGTTTTTTGTATTGTTGCTCTTTTCCTGTACATCGAATCCCAAGCAACTTGCCGATGCCGACCTTCCCTCCGACTCGTTGGTTTGGTATCCGATGGCCGACTGGACGGTAGAAAGTGTTACAGCAACCGATACCCTTTCTGTAAGAGGCCCGCTAACCCTTCACGGAGAGACAGATATGATGTTCTATGCCGGCGAACAGGAGTCAGGTTATTTCGATAATTTCGAACTCAAGGCCGAAGTAAAGAGCGCCGAAGGAGGAGCCGGGTCTTTGTGGGTTCACACGTCGCGGATGCGTACCGGGTACCAGATTCTTATAAATAACACCCCCAACCATCCCGATCGACGGAAAACCGGTAGCCTTGCCGGAATCCGAAATCTTTACAAATCTATGGGCAAAAACGATGAGTGGATTCCTCTACATATCCGGGTTGTCGGGAAGCAGATCGAGATACGAGTCGATACTATGCCAGTTGTACGTTATATGGAGCCTGAGAAGCCTTTTCGTCTGCAGGAACAGCGAAATATGCGGTTGAACGGTGGCCAGATAGCTATTCAAAACCAGAGCGGCGACGTAGCTTGGCGTAATATGCAGATTGCTCCTCTTTCGCGTAATATCCCCATAGACTCTGCCTTTCTTGCCCAAGATGAAACGAACGATTCGGTGATTCGATTTCAGCAGAGAAATTTTCCGCTTATCGACTATCATGTGCACCTGAAGGGGTGGGGTAAGGAGGAGGCACATGCCCGCAGCATGCAGGTTGGCATAGTGTATGGCATTGCGCCTAACTGCGGTATCGGTTTCCCGGTTACCGACGATGCCGGGGTCTTTGCCTACCGCGACAGCACCCGACATATGCCCTTCTTCTTTGCCATGCAGGGCGAAGGGAGAGAGTGGCCCACCACCTTCTCCGATTCGGCCCGCCACCAGTTTGATTATGTTTTTACCGATGCCATGACTTTTGTCGACCACAAAGGGCGTCGAACAAGACTTTGGTTAGCCGAAGAGACCTTTGTAGACATTCCCCGCGAGAAGTATATGGATCAGATTGTGGCGAATATTATCAAAGTTTTGAATGATGAGCCCATCGACGTTTACGTAAATCCCACCTTTCTTCCCGATACCCTGGCTGCAGCCTACGACCAACTCTGGACGCCGGCTCGTATTACTAAGGTGGTAGATGCTCTTGTAAAGAATAAGATTGCTTTAGAAATTAACGCCCGGTATCGCATTCCCAGCGCCGCCTTTATCAAGGCCGCCAAAAAGAAGGGGGTAAAATTTGCTTTCGGAACCAACAATGGCGACCCCAACATCGGGACGTTGGAGTACTGTATTGAGATGGTACACGCCTGTGGGCTGACCCCCGAGGATCTTTGGTTTCCCACAGATTCGAACCGGAAAGGGGAGGTGAAAAAAGTGGCCGGAAAGTAAAAAAGAGAAAGCTGCCTTTGGGGCAGCTTTCTCTTTAGGGTGTAGTAGCGTTAAAACGAATCTTCAAAATATGATTTCAATTATTCGGCTAATTTAACGTCAACGGCTTGGGGCCCTCTCTTACCATCGGTGATTTCGAAGGTAACTTCATCACCTTCCTGCAGAGACTTAAAACCATCTTTAGCGATTCCAGAGTAATGCACAAATACATCACCTTCTTCTGCTGTATGGATAAATCCATAACCTTTAGCAGAATCGAACCATTTTACTGTTCCTTTCATGAGAAAAAAAATTAAATAATTAAAAAAAATGCATCGCAAAGATGATGTATTCCTTTCAGATAATCTAATTTTTTAGTAATTTTTTTTGATGGCGAAAATAATTTTGAAAGCTCGGCCGAAAGCCGTTAATTTGCCGATCTAAACATTGATTTATGGTGATTTCAGACAAAAAAGTGGTATCGCTCTCCTATCAGTTACGCGAGAGTGATGCTTCGGGCGAAGTGATAGAGACAGTAACGGCCGAACGGCCGTTGGTTTTTATATACGGGGCAGGTAATCTGCTTCCGAAATTCGAGGAGCATATCTCCGGCCTCGCAATAGGCGATGATTTCTCTTTCCAACTCAAGGCAACCGATGCCTACGGTGATGTTGAGGAAGATGCGGTAGTAAAGGTTCCCAAGTCGGCATTCGCCTCTTCCGATGGGGAGATTGATCCCGATCTGCTGGTGGTGGGCAATATGATTCCTATGCTCGACCATCTGGGTAACCGGTTGGAGGGCGTGATCATTGAGATTGGCGATGATGCTGTTGTTATGGATTTTAACCATCCCTTAGCTGGCGATGATCTCTTCTTTACCGGAAAGGTTGTAGAAGTGCGCGACGCTTCGGCCGAAGAGTTGGCCAGGGGCCACGTCCATGGTGCTGTCGGCTGCCAGAGTGGCTGCGATAGTGACTGCGACAGTGGTTGCAACAGCGGTGGCTGCAGCAGTTGCGGCTGCTCCGAAGAATAGCCCCAGACTCTCTATTACTTTTTGACAGGTTGCCCTGCTACGGTTTTGTTATCGTCGCCTGCCACTGCATTTACCACTTCTTGCGATAGGTAGAATTGGTCGGGGTGCCTTGCGGTTACACCTACGTAGAACTTTTGCAGTTCGAAAAGATCTTTTTCGTAATTGCCGGTAGGGTAGAATTGCGGGCCCACTCCGATAACCCGTCTCTTAAAGTCGAAATAGGAGGGGAGAATGGGGACGCCGGCTTGCATTGCAATCTGGTAGAATCCTCTTTTCCAGTGTTTTGTCTTTTTTCGGGTGCCTTCGGGGGTGATGGTGAGAATCAACGATGAGCTACTCTTGAAATTCTCCACAATCTGATCGACAAGACCTGCCGATTTTCCTCTATCAACCGGGAAAGCCCCGATACGCTTCAGAATCCACCCCAAAGGAAAAAAGAAGAGCTCTTTTTTTATCATCACTTTGGCATCGACCCGATTGGCATAGTAAAAGAGGCGCCCCACCACATAATCGTACATACTGGTATGCGGTGCCGAAATGACCACGATTTTAAGGTTCCGGAGGTCAGGCATTGTGCCTTCTACTCCCCACCCCCATGTTTTTAGCAGCCATTTGGCCAAAATGCTCATTAACATACTATATAATTGTTACATTGCTACATTGCTACATTGCTACATTGCTACATTGCTGCATTAGAGCATTTAATCATTATATCCTGAGCCCATCCGTGATACCTGGATGATTCCTTTGATTTTTTTCAGGCGGGTAATCAGATTGTCGAGATGTTTAATGTCGTTTACCAGTAGCGAAAGATTCCCTTCGAAGAGTTGGTCGGCTGTTCGAACATTGAGCGAACGCATACTCACCGAAGCATCTCTGCCCATTTCGTCGGTTATCCGGCTGAGAAGACCAATGTCGTTGCTGCCGGTGATAATGATCTCGGCCGGGTAGAGCGCCTTTCCATCCGATTTTGCCCAACGAGTTTTCACCACACGATACCCAAATTTTTCCATTAGCTGTTTCGCATTCGGGCAGTTGGTTCGGTGAACTTTAATGCCGTCGTGAATGGTTACGAATCCGAAAATCGGATCGCCAAAGATGGGATTGCAGCAGGGTGATAGTTTGTAATTTACATTCGAGATATTTTCGTCGATCAGGAGATAGTCGCTTGCATGCTCGGGAATCGGTGATTTAACCAGGTTTATTACTGCCTGTTCGTCAATCCGTTCGGGTTGTTTTGCCATATCTTCCCGATCGGGCTTTTCAAGAAACAGCTCTTTCAGAATCAAGGGATCGACCTTCTCTTCTGCCACCAGACCATATACCTCGGTTACCGATTTGGCTTTGAGATACTTCATCATCTTGAGCAGAGCGGCGTCGTCGAGCGCTATTTTCCAGTTTTTGAAACGACGCTGCAACTCCTCTTTGCCCAGTTCGGAGTTTTTTTTCTCCTCTTCACGCAAAAATGCTCTAATCCTCCCTTTGGCTTTTGAGGTTACCGCAACGGCCAGCCAATCTTTCTTGGGACGTTGCGATTTCGATGTGAGAACCTCCACTTTATCGCCATTTTGCAATACATACCTGATGGGAACCACCTTGCCGTTTACTTTGGCTCCTGTGCAGGCCGCCCCAACTGCGGAGTGTACCTCAAAGGCGAAATCGAGAATGGTTGCTCCCACCGGAAGCTGTTTCAAGTCGCCGGTGGGGGTAAACACAAAGACCTCCTTGGCATAGAGGTTGAGTTTTACGTTGTCCATAAACGAGAGGGCATCGGGATCAGGTGTCTCCACCACCTCGCGAATCTTTGCCAGCCAGGTTTCCAACCCCTGGTCGGCATGCCCGCCCTTGTATTTCCAGTGTGCCGCCAAACCCTTCTCTGCAATTTCGTTCATTCGGGCTGTGCGAATCTGCACCTCTACCCAGCGGCCGCCCGTCATGACCACCGTGGTGTGCAGCGATTCGTACCCGTTACTTTTGGGAACCGAAATCCAGTCGCGCATCCTAAGCGGGTTGGGCTGATAGAAGTCGGTTACAATGGAAAAGACCCGCCAGCAGTCCGATTTTTCGGTTTCGAGCGGAGCGTTGAGAATGATGCGGATGGCAAAGATGTCGAATACCTCCTCGAAATCTACACTCTGCTTTCGCATCTTGTTGTAAATAGAATAGATAGACTTCAGCCTGCCTTTGATTTCAAAATCGAAGCCCTGTCGGGTCAACTCTTCGCGAATGGGATGGATGAATTCACGGATTACCCTGTTTCGGATTGAGGTAGTTTCGGCCAGTTTTCGTTCGATAGTGGCGTAGGCTTCGGGTTGCGTATATTTTAGCGCCAGATCTTCCAGTTCCGATTTGAGCGTATAAAGACCTAACCGATGGCCGAGGGGTGCGTAGAGTTGAAATGTCTCGAGCGAAAAGCGGTAGCGGGCATCGGCATCTGTTGCGCTTAATGTGCGCATGGAGTAGAGCCGTTCGGCCAGTTTAATAAGAATGACCCTGATATCCTCAACCACCGAGAGGAGCAGTTTACGGAAGTTCTCGCCCTGATTCTCGTTTTTTCGGGTCTCCATTTCGGTAATCAACGCCAGACTGGCCGATATTTCCGAAACTTTACTACCAAATTCTACCTCAATTTGGGCGCGATCAATCTGTTTGCAGGCAACCAGGGGGAATAGAATACAACTGACAATGGATGTGCTTCGCAACCCCAGCTCCGACGAGCAGATAATGGCAATTTCAAGGGCTCGGCCCACCATTTTTTCGCCATACGAGGTGTTACCCGCATGTTGCCAAACCAGATTGAAGGCTTTTCGGATGTATGTCGTTTCCTCCTGATTGAGGAAGGAGCGACTACTCTGTAACAAGCGTCGGTAGAGCCTGCTGAGCGACATCGGCACAATGATTTTAGCATCTCTCTGCATAACACATACTCATTAAGTGAAGCGACACCTGATGTACCATAATCGCACAAAAATAGGCAAATAAGCTCTGAAAATAGCTACCTTTGGTGCGCAAACCTTCATGCAAAAACAGAAATGAATCAACCTCTGGCCGATAGGATGCGCCCCACTTCGCTCGACAATTACGCCGGTCAGAAGCATCTGGTTGGCGAGAAGGGGGTGTTGCGGCAGATGATTGTTTCGGAACGACTGCAGTCGTTCATTCTCTGGGGTCCTCCGGGTGTAGGGAAAACCACACTTGCCCAAATTGTTGCTTCGTCGCTTAACAGACCCTTTTTCGCACTGAGCGCTGTGCATTCGGGAGTGAAGGATGTACGCGACACCATAGAAAAGGCAAAGCAGCTGCAATATTTCGACAAGCCCAATCCGCTCCTCTTTATCGACGAAATTCACAGATTCAGCAAATCTCAGCAGGACTCCCTGTTGGGTGCCGTCGAAAAAGGGATTGTAACCCTCATCGGGGCAACCACCGAGAATCCCTCTTTTGAGGTGATTGCTCCCCTTCTGTCGCGCTGTCAGGTCTATGTATTGCAACCCCTGGAGGAGGTCGATCTATTGGAGATCGTGGACCGGGCCCTGCGCACCGATACGCTGATGCAGCAGTACCGGGTTGAGGTAAAGGAGTATGATGCTCTGCTTCGCTATTCGGGCGGCGATGCTCGCAAGTTGCTGAACCTGTTGGAACTGGTGGTTACCCAAGAGGGTCTTTCGCAGGAGGGCGATTCCGACAAACAGGTAACAGCCGGAGGTCGTGCCATCGAGCTGACCAATAGCCTGGTTATGGATCGGTTGCAGAAGAACCTTTCGCTTTATGATAAGGATGGCGAACAGCACTACGACCTTATTTCGGCCTTTATTAAGTCGGTAAGAGGAAGTGACCCCAACGCGGCTGTCTACTATCTTGCCCGCATCCTCCACGGGGGCGAGGATCCCCTCTTTGTGGCTCGCCGTCTCGTTATTCTGGCAGCCGAAGATATCGGACTGGCCAATCCCAATGCACTTCTCTTGGCCAACAGCTGCTTTCAGGCGGTTCATCAGATCGGAATGCCCGAAGCCCGCATCCCTCTGGCAGAGGCCACGCTCTACCTGGCCACCTCTCCCAAAAGCAATTCGGCCTACCTGGCCATTGATCATGCCATGCGAATTGTTGAGGAAACCGGTAATTTGCCGGTGCCACTCCAGTTGCGCAATGCCCCCACCTCTTTGATGAAGAAACTGGGATACGGGCACGACTACAAGTACGCGCACGACTACCCGCTCAATTTTGTGGAGCAGGAGTTTCTGCCCGATGCTCTTTCGGGCCGGGCTTTCTACACTCCTCAATCGAATGCCCGTGAAAAGGAGACCACCGAATTTCTTCGGAGACGGTGGCTAAAAAAATATGGTTATTAACAGTCAACCCCTTTGCGATGTATAACATTCCTTTCCTTAGTACTTATCCCTCGAACAACTTTTTTCTGTTGGCCGGTCCCTGTGTATGCGAGGGCGAAGCAATCACCTTTTCTATTGCCCGGGAGTTAAAGCAGATTACCTCCGATCTGGAAATTCCTTTTATTTTTAAGGCCTCTTATCGAAAGGCAAACCGATCGCGGCTCGACTCTTTTACAGGAATTGGCGATATAGAGGCCCTTCAAATTCTGGCTCGAATCCGCGAGGAGCTGAAGGTGCCTGTGGTTACCGATATTCATTCGGAGGCCGAAGCTGCAATGGCTGCTCCCTATGTTGATGTCTTGCAGATTCCGGCCTTTTTGTGCCGTCAGACCGATCTTTTGATGGCTGCAGCGGCCACCGGGAAGGTGGTGAACATTAAAAAAGGACAGTTTCTGGCTCCCGAAGCCATGCGTTTTGCCGCCGAAAAGGTGGCGGCGATTAATCCCCGGGTGATTCTCACCGAAAGAGGAACCACCTTTGGGTATCAGGATTTGTTGGTCGATTTTAGAAGTATTCCTCTGATGCAGAACATCGGATATCCGGTGGTACTCGATATTACCCATTCGCTGCAGCAACCGAACCAAGTTTCGGGTGTTACCGGAGGATTGCCTCAATTGATTGAAACACTGGCTCGTGCGGGGGTTGCAGCCGGTGTCGACGGACTTTTCATGGAGACCCATCCCGACCCCTCCTCGGCAAAGTCGGACGGTGCCAATATGTTGCCCCTTTCCGAGGCCAGGGCTCTTCTGAAGCGGTTGGTTGCCATCCGGCAGGCCGTTAAGGGTTTTTCTTGATTTTTTTTCGAAAAATGTGCTTTGAAATCTGCTCAAATTGTATTTACATTGCCGCGAATTTTGGATGGGGACGTGATGACGCGCCCACTTTTCGGTAATCAGCGGGGGGTCCCCCTTAAATATTGTCTAACCAGCATTTCGAATGAACACAAAAAGAAGGATCGTAATCAGTTACAAAAATTGCTCTCAGGAGATTCTCAATGAGATAAAGGCGCAATATCCTGCCGGCTATAATGATCATGTAATCAAAGTGACCAAGCCCAACCAGGAGTTTTTTTACGCCATCACTCTCGACACGCCTGACACCACCTACCTTATTAAAGTAGATGTGAAGATTGATAATCTAACCGAAGAGGAGTTCGAAAAGGAGTTTGGCGACAATGATTCCGGAAGCGAAGACACCACCTTTGGTGCCGATCCTGAGGAGGATGCCATCGAACCTATTGAGACAGGAGATGCCGGATTTGAAGATTAGCTTTTCGGGTGTCTTATCCTGACAAAAAAGGCTGTTGATAACTTCAACAGCCTTTTCTTGTTAATAGATAAGCAGAAACCTTAATTTTGCCGTAAATCATTTCAACGTTTACCCATTAATCACAACAACGTTTACTCAACTATACCGATGACCGAAAAAATCATTATTCTCGACTTTGGATCACAGACCACCCAGTTAATCGGACGAAAGATCCGTGAACAGAATGTCTATTGCGAGATTCTTCCATACAATAAATTCCCCGACTCGGTTGAGGGGGTTAAAGGGGTTGTCCTGTCGGGAAGTCCCTTTTCGGTATACGATCCCGAAGCCTTCAAAGTGGAGCTTAGTGCCCTTCGGGGTAAATTCCCCATTCTGGGCATCTGCTATGGCGCACAACTGATTGTACATCAGGCAGGGGGAAGTGTTGAGTCTACCCATTCGCGCGAATATGGCCGTGAGATCTTATCGCTTTCGGGTGCTTCGTCTCTCTTTGAGGGGGTTAACATTTCGTCGGAGGTCTGGATGTCGCACGGCGACTCCATCACCGCACTCCCTTCTGATTTCGCGGTCGTTGCCAGCACCCGCGATGTCAAGGCGGCAGCCTACAAAGTTGAGGGTGAGGAGACATGGGGCGTTCAGTTTCATCCCGAGGTATTCCACACCGAAGAGGGTCCCAAAATTCTGAATAACTTTCTGGTTCGAATCTGTGGTTGTGCATGCAACTGGACACCCGACTCATTTATTGAAACCACGGTGGCCGAGTTAAAGCAGACCATCGGGAACGACAAGGTGGTGCTGGGATTGTCGGGGGGAGTTGACTCTTCGGTTACCGCGGTTCTTTTGAACAGAGCTATCGGGAAAAATCTCATCTGCATATTCGTCGACCACGGACTCCTTCGGAAATATGAGTTCGAAACGGTGTTGAAAAATTACGAACATCTGGGTTTGAATGTAATTGGCGTGAATGCCCAGGATCGATTCCTGAATGCGCTGGCTGGGGTTTCCGATCCTGAAATAAAGCGTAAGATCATTGGCAAAGGGTTCATCGATGTTTTTGAGGAGGAGGCACAAAAGATTGAGGGCATCAGATGGCTGGGCCAGGGAACCATTTATCCCGACATCATTGAGTCGCTCTCGATTACCGGAACGGTCATCAAGTCGCACCACAACGTGGGAGGTTTACCCGAAAAGATGAATCTGAAGCTGGTTGAACCGCTTCGCCTTCTCTTCAAGGATGAGGTTCGCCGTGTAGGCCGTGCGCTCAATATGATGCCCGATCTGCTTAATCGGCATCCCTTTCCCGGGCCGGGTCTGGGTGTAAGGATTCTGGGCGATATTACCCGCGAAAAGGTGAGAGTTTTGCAGGAGGCCGACCACATCTTTATTCAATCGTTGCTCGATGCCGGCCAGTACGACAAGGTGTGGCAGGCCTTTGTAGTCTTGCTGCCTGTTCAGTCGGTTGGAGTGATGGGCGACGAGCGGACCTACGAAAATGCCGTGGCACTGCGTGCGGTGCTCTCGACCGATGCTATGACTGCCGATTGGGCTCCTCTTCCTTACGAATTCCTGGCTAAGGTTTCGAACGAAATTATCCGCAAAGTACGCGGGGTTAACCGGGTTGTATACGATATCAGTTCGAAACCCCCTGCCACCATAGAGTGGGAATAATCATCCTGAATAACCAAGCTTATGCGCTCCTTATCGGGTGTTTTATCCCTCATTATTCTCTTCCTCCCCTCCGCAATGGTGGCCCGTGCCCCAGGCAACAGTGTTCAGGCCTCCGATACGGTTTGCTCTGCGGTAGCCACACTACTTCCGGCAACGCATTCGGCGCTCGACACCTTTTGGCTCGCCAGCCAAGGGTATTATAGCGACGTAAAGCAGAAACCCTCGGATCCCGATTTCCACTATTGGAGGAACGCGCATGTAATTGATGTGCTTCTTGATGCTTTTGAACGTACCGGCGATTCGCTCTACACGCAACGCGTTGATCGGTTGGTCGACGGGATCTTTCGGGCTAACGGACAACGGTGGCGCAACAACTATTACGACGATATGGAGTGGATGGCGCTTGCTCTGTTGCGTGCCTCCGACCTCACCGGAAAGATTCGCTATTACGATATTGCCCGGCTTCTTTGGCAGGATATTTCCATGGGTTGGAACTCCTCTCAGGGAGGGGGCATTGCCTGGAAAAAGGATCAGCGCGACTATAAAAATACCCCGGCAAATATGCCGGCGTGTATCCTCGCCGCTCGTTTCTTCCAAGGCCACAACAATCCCAATGATTTTGAGTGGGCGCTTAAGTTGTTTGAGTGGCAGAGGCTCCATCTGGTTGATCCTGAAACAGGATTGGTGTGGGATGGGATCAACCGAACGGGCGACGGGAAGGTTGATAAAGAGTGGAAATTTACCTATTGCCAGGGGGTGTACGTGGGTGCTGCGGCCGAGCTTTTCCGGATTACGCAAAAAGAGAAATATTTGGAGGCGGCTTGCCGTACCGCCGATTGGGTGGTTAACGACTCTCTCCACTTTAGCCGCTCGGGCATTCTTCGCCCGGAAGGTACCGGCGACGGGGGATTATTCAAGGGCATTTTCGTGCGCTATCTCGAGCAGCTTATAGCGATTGAGTCGCTCGATCCCGAACGAAAAGCCCGTTATCGTGCCTATCTCCTGCACAACGCCTCTGCGTTGGTCTCTGCTTATGGCGAAAATCCCTTTCTGGGCGACCGATGGGATGCACCGCAGTCGGAGGCTATCAAGCACAGTCTGGGAACGCAGTTAAGCGGGATTATGCTGTTAGAGGCGGTAAACAGAATGTGCCGGGAACCGGAATCGAAGAGCGAATCCGAACTAACGAGGTAACCAACAGGCAATATCATGTGGTGTACACTAGGTCTTTTTGAGCAAAGCCGATTGGCCGCCGTAGCCGATTCACTGCTGTTTTCGGGTATGACTCCCGACGACCAGGCCTATTCTCTTTTTCTGGCTCAGACCGAGTCGCGTTCGGTTTGGCTTTACCTGTTGATATGGCTTTTGGCTCAGTGGGTGGCCGGGTCGCTCTATGTGGGGATGCGGGGACTTACGGCCGCTTTGCTACCCCGAATCGCTCTGATTGCCTTTGTCGGGGTGGCTTTTCAGTTTCTGGCTGCCCCTTTGTCGATTATCTCGTTTTCGCTGGCTCTGACTGTCGAGGGGCTGCTTCTGTTTATCTGGTGTCGCCGCCTCTCCTCTTGGGTCGATCTGATTGCCATGACCTTGGTTATGGTTCTTGCCGGTTTCTCACTGGCCGGCCTCGCTGCCGCCTGTTTTCTTGTTTACTGAAGGTTTTCGGTAGGTTTCGGCTCCGATTATTGCGGCTCCGATTGTTGCGGCTCCGATTGCTGTCCCGATTTCTCGAGGCGTTTGCACTCATCCCAGATTTCATCCATCTCACGGAGTGTCATCTGCGACAGACTTCTTCCCGATGCATTTACCTCCTTCTCCATCCAGTTGAAACGCCTGATGAACTTCAGATTGCATTTTTCGAGTGCTGCTTCCGGGTCGATTTTGTAGAGACGGGCTGCATTAATCAGTGCGAAAAAATAATCGCCAAACTCCTCTTCCATACGCTCAGTGGGGGTGTCGGCCATCTCGGCCTCCAGCTCTGTTAGCTCTTCGCGCACTTTGACCCAAACATCTTCTCTCTTTTCCCAGTCGAAGCCCGCAGAGCGCGCCTTATCTTGTATCCGGTAGGCCTTTAACATAGCGGGAAGCGAGGTGGGTACGCCTCCCAGTACGCTTTTGTTTCCCTCTTTCAGTTTGAGCGCTTCCCAGTTCGTTTTTACAACCTCCTCATTTTCGGCCAACACTTCGCCAAAGACGTGCGGATGGCGGAAGATCAGCTTCTTGCATAACTCGTCGATGACATCGGCAATATCAAATAGCCCCGTTTCGGAGGCTATTTTGGCATAAAACACAATATGGAGCAGGATATCGCCCAACTCTTTTTTAATCTCCCCGGGCTTGTTGGCAATGATGGCATCCGAAAGTTCGTAAACCTCCTCAACACTGAGGAGACGCAAACTTTGGAGGGTCTGTTTTTGGTCCCACGGACACTTGACCCTCAACTCATCCATAATCTCTAACAGTCTTCGAAAAGCGTTTAATTGTTTGTCCATAGCAGTTGAAATAGGGGAATGTGGAAAGAGTTACCGCAAATGAAAAAGCCGCCCGTGAGGCGGCCTTTCCGGCTCCGGTCGTAAAATTAAAACGCCGTGATAATTTTGATGAACTTCTCGGCAACCAGTGAGGCACCACCGATAAGACCTCCATCCACATCAGGATTGGCAAACAACTCGGCTGCATTGGCCTCATTGCAACTTCCTCCATACAGAATGGAGCAGTTCTGTGCAATCTCGTTGCCATAGCGTTCGGCAACCGTATTACGGATAAACAGGTGCATCTCCTGTGCCTGGGCACTTGTGGCAGTTTTTCCTGTTCCGATGGCCCAAACGGGTTCGTAAGCAAGCACGATCTTGGTAAACTCTTCGGCAGGCAGAGAGAATAGTCCTTCGGTAAGCTGGCTCTTAACCACATCGAAATGGCTATTGCTTTCGCGTTCGGCAAGTACCTCGCCAATACAGAAAATGGGCACCAATCCGTTGGTAAGGACAATCTGCACCTTTTTGTTCAGGATGGCGTTGGTTTCGCCATAGTAGCTCCTGCGTTCGGAGTGACCTAAAATTACATATCCTGCACCGGTACTTTTTACCATGGCTGCCGACACCTCGCCGGTATAGGCGCCCGAAACTTCGGCAGCGGCATTCTGTGCTGCAACCGCAATCTGCGATCCGGCAACCTTTACCACTTCGGTAAGATGAATGAAAGGGACACCTAAAATGACTTCACATTTCAAGGCACCGGCCTCGGCAACTTTTTGTTTTACCTCCTGAGCCAGCTGGATTCCCTCCTGGAGGGTTTTGTTCATTTTCCAGTTCCCTGCAACAATATTTTTACGCATAGTTCAATTATTAATGAATTCGAAACAGTAAGCGGTGCAAAGGTAATAAATTGCTCTCTAAACAGCGGCTCAGCCCTCAGAAAAAGAGCCTCTGTCCAAAGTTCTCCCTTTTCTTTTTCCGGGTGGCACCAATGGCTATACCCATGAAAAGGGCCACAAAGAGTGCGAGCCCCACGATAGCTCTTGAACCCCTGTTCCGGTATTTCCGGAGTGCGTCGGCAGTGGGGTTGGTTCCAAAGGCCTCGGTAGGGGGGAGGTCGTTTTTGTGCCATTTGTCGAGTACTACCCCGCTCCCCAACAGGAGGAGTCCGGGATTCGAGCGAATCATGGTGCGGAGGGTTCGTATATTGGCCGTGAGGAGAGCGAACTCCCCCTCGTGCTGTGCAGAAAAGTCCCTGATTTCGGCCGGCGGCGAGGAGGTGAGAAGGAAGAGAGAGATTCCGTTTGCCTCCGCATAATTGCGGTACTCTTTGGCTTTTTCGAGGTATTCGCCCGAAAACTGCGAGAGCTCCTCTGCCACAAATAGCAGTACATATCCGGAATTTAACACCGAATCGGTTTTTTCGACCCCGTCGGCGTCGGCAATGTAGAAGTCGAGCAGTGGATTATCGGCCGAAGGGGAAAAACCCGGGGTGGTTCGGGTTTCAATATACCTCCAACTACTGTCGGGCAGGGCATTAGCCTCGAAGGCCTCTTGCGTGCCATTTTTTTCGTAGAGGTAATGTGTGGCTTGAACAGAGGCAACTCCCTCATTTCCTTCAAAGTAGATTCCGTATAGGTCGGCGCCCACAGAGTAAGGCCTGAAATCAAAGAGTGGAAGATGGCTGATATTTCGCACCGTGAATCCAAAACTGAGAAGCACAAAAACTCCTATCCAGCCCATTTCTGAGGGTTCGGGGCGTTGCGATTCGATGGTTCCCCTGTGCAAAAAGAGAATGCCGGTAAAAAAAATCAGCCCCAGATTCTTAAAGAAGGTTGCCCAATTCGACAGCAGGAGTGCATCGCCAAAACAACCGCAGTCGGAAACCGGGTTGGTGAGAGCAATCCACAGGGTGAGTAGCGTGAAGAATCCCGAAAGCAGCATGGCTGCAGTAGAGACGACCTTCATAAACAATTTGGCCAGGAGGGCTGCACCCAAAACCATCTCGACGGCCGAAAGGGTGAGGGAAAGGGGCATAGAGAGCCAATCGAGGCCCGACATGCCAAAAGCCGACAGATAGTCCTCTATTTTATAGGCGGTACCCCATGGATCAATCCCCTTGAGAAAACCCGAGAGGAGAAACAGTAACCCTGGCAGAATCCGGGCCGGTAGCAACAATAACTGCAGATATCTTTGGTTCATGGCATCAAATGGTTGGTTTTTAGCGTATCAAGCACCTTTTCGAAGATGGTTTCCGGGGGGAGCATCGCGTAGGAGGAGGGGTCGGTGCAGGCGATTTTTTCAAAACGGCTATCGCTCTCCTGCATGAGGTAGATGGCGCGGACCCGTTCTTGAAACGCGAGATCCTCCTCATGGATATCACGCCCCCCTCCCAGATAACTCCTGTCGGAACCCAAGCGTTCGGATGTGAGGTTTTTGCGGGTAAAATCGAACGGAACATCCAGGAAAAGAGTAAGATCGGGTCTTGGTAGCCCGTAATAGGTATATTCCAAATGCAAAATCCATTTGCGGAGTTGCTCTGCCTGCTCGGAACCTTCGGTCTTTGCGCACTGGTATGCAATATTCGAATAGACATAGCGGTCGAGAAGGACAAGTTGTTGCTCTGCAAGCCACGCCTCCAGGGTCTCCTTGAATCCGGCCCGGTCGGCCGCATAGAGGGTGGCCACCAAGTAGGGATTCACCTGATGCATTTCGCCCAGTTCGCCGCGAAGGAATCGGGCAATCAGTTCTCCGTAGACCGATCCCTCCAGCCGGGGAAAGTGGAGGAAACGGTAAGGCCGGCCGCTACTTTCCAGATAGTTTCGGAGTTTCTGCACCTGTGTCGATTTTCCGGAGCCATCGAGCCCCTCCATTACAATTAAACTCATAATCAAGATCTTAATTACGTCGATGTTCTTATGCGTGAGCCCGAAATTCTGCGCGCTGCCGTAGCGACTTGCCCCCGTTATACAAGGGGCTCCTGCTGGCTCAAACAGTGAAAACTGCCGAACCCCCATACGATATCGGTTGAGTCGATACCTACGATAATGCGGCCGGGGAAACAGGAGGCCAGAATCTCCATAGCCCTTTCGTCTTTTTTGCAGCGAAAAGTGGGAACCACCACTGCGCGATTCGAAATATAGAAATTGGCATAGGATGCCGGAAGCCTTATATCGTTGTGAACTACAGGATCGGGCATTGGTAGCTCTATGATATCGGGTTGTTTGCCATTCTCCAGTCGCATCGTTTTGAGCAGGGTGAGGTTCTTCTGGAGAGGGAGCCAATTGCTGTCGGTTTTGCGTGATTCCGAAACAACCACAATTTTATCGGGGGCAACAAACCTTGCAATATCGTCGATATGCCCGTCGGTATCATCGCCTTCAATTCCGTCGGCCAGCCAGATAAGGTTCTGTACGTTGTAATAATTGCAGAGATACGACTCAATCTCTGTGCGGCTGAGGTGAGGGTTTCGGTTCTTATTGAGCAGACAGGCCGTGGTGGTCATCAGGGTGCCTCTCCCGTTCACCTCAATGGAGCCCCCTTCCATAACTATCTCCGGTTCGAACAGGGGGTATCCGAAGTGGCGAGCTACCGCCCCTGCAATTCGGTTGTCGAGGTCGTGCGGATATTTTCCGCCCCACGCATTGAAGTGCCAGTTAACCACCCCTTTTTTTTCGTCGGCCAGGGGGTTAATCACAAAAGAAGGTCCGTGATCGCGACACCAGACATCGTTGCCGGGGTGTACAAATAGTTCAAGTTGACCCTCAGGCATCTCTTCGGCGGCAAATAAGGTTGTAAGCCGCTCTTTTTCGGCCTCCGAATGCACATTGATTCGCACCTTCTCGCTGGCGGCAAGAATGCGTATAAATTTGTGGTAGGGTTCCGTTACGAGCTCCATCTTTCCGGGGAACGACTCCTCATGGTAAGGGTACGTGAGCCAGGTGGCTTCGTGTTTTTCCCATTCGGCTGGGAAAAAGTAACCGGACGATTTCGGGGTTATCATAGGCACAGTTCTCTCTGAAACCGCAAAATAACACAAATTTTTTGCTTCTGCTGTTTATTAATCAGGTTTGGCGGAGGCACTTTCAGACTTTTTAAAAATCGACCGGCGGGGTCGAAACAGAGCTCCCTTCCCATTTTTTTTTATGACGGAAATACTCTATCTTCGTGCCTTCTAAATTGAAAATAAACCTTTATAGAACAATGATAACACTACAGCAAATAAGGGACAGAGCCGGTGCCTGGCTTGCCGGATTTATCGGACTGGCTTTGTTCGCTTTCATCATGGGCGATTTTATGAGTTCCGGGCAATTATTGTTTTCCGGTTCGAAAATGCGTGTTGCCAAGGTGGGCCGAGAATCTATTGAGATTCAGGAGTATGAGCAAAAAATTATGGAGGCCGAAGAGATGTACCGCTCAGGTGGCGGCCAGCCGTTAGACGAAAAACAGGCATTTGCGCTCCGCGACCAGGTATTCCAGCAGTTGGTTACCGATTATATTCTCAACGAAGAGGCCGGAACACTCGGTTTTGGCGTGACTGCCGAAGAGTTGTTCGATATGATTCAGGGCACCAATCCTCATCCCTATGTACGGAGCCTTTTCACCGACCCGTCGAACGGCCGTTTCAACCGCTCTTTGCTGGTTACCTTCCTCAAAAACATGGATGCCGATCCTTCGGGGGGCCAAAAGAGGATGTGGATGAATGTGGAGCGCGAGCTTTTAGGACAGAGAAGGGTTCAGAAATATACTACGCTCATTACCAAAGGAGTATATGTTCCCACTTTCCTTTTGAAGCAGGATAACGACAACATGTTTAAGACCGTCGATTTTTCGTATATCGAGAAACCGTACGAATGGGTTACCGATTCGTTAGGAAATCCTACTCTGGCCGAACAGAAGCGTTTTTATAAGGAGAACCTTTACCGGTTCCATCAGGTTGAGTCGCGCGATATTGACCTTGTCTTTTTCGATATTGTCTCCTCGGTTGGCGACCGTAAGGCTGCCGACGAGTGGATGAGCAAAATAAAGCCGGAGTTTGAGGCTACCACCGATTATCTCCATTTCCTCAGCATGAATTCGGAGACGCCTTTTAATCCTCTCTTCCTTTCACGTTCGGAGCTTACCTTGGCTTTGGATACGCTCTATGATGCTCCGGTGGGCACCATGGTGGGACCCTATGCCGAGGAGAGTATGCTGAAGTTGGCCAAACTGGCTAAAATTGCATCAATCTCCGATTCTGTTCGGATCCGTCATATCATGAAGGTGCCGGTTGCTGCAACCGCAGAGGCAGTGACTGCCGTACGCGATACAATGGCTCTGCTGAAGAAAGAGATTGAATCGGGTAAATCGAAATTTGCTGATTTGGCCGCAAATGTTTCTGCCGACTTTGCATCGGCTCCCAATGGTGGTGAACTGGGTTGGATTCGTTACGGCCAGATTCCCGACACCGTTTTCTTCTCACCCAAAGGGAAGGTGTTCCAATTGGAAATGGCCCAAAGTATTCACTTAATCGAGGTGCTTGAGGATTCGCCCAAACAGAAGAGGGTGCAAATTGCACTGCTCGACCACGCGGTTGAACCCAGCAATCAGACTCATCAGGAACTCTTTTCAGCTGCATCTAAATTTGCCGAAGCCAATCAAACGTATGCGCAGTTCTCGGCCTCTATCGCTAATGATTCTGTGAATAGCCAGACGAAGTTGCGTATTTCGCCTATCGATCCCGGTGTGGGCGGCTTGAACGCATCGCGCGAGATTATCCGTTGGGCCTTTAATGCCCGGAAGGGGGAGGTATCTAAGATTTTCGAACTCGATCAGGCCTATGTGGTTGCCGCTCTTGGCGAAATCTACAAGCCTGGAATTGCCCCCTTCGAACAAGTTCGTGATGATGTGAATTATTGGGCTACCCAGCAAAAGCGCGCCGACCTGATTAAAAAGGAGATGCTCGCCGGCGATCTCTCTTCGTTAACTGCTCTGGCGCATTCCATGAAGATTAACGACACTGTAGATTTCCCTATCGACAATGCTAAAGCGATAGCATTTAACGCCAATGCGCTACCGGGTCCCGGTTCGGAACCTACTATTATCGGGGTGGCAACCGCTCTTCCCGAGGGTACCCTTTCGAAGCCGATTGCCGGAAACCATGGTGTTTACATTCTCTCTATCGATAAGATAAATCAACCCCAGACGCTTTTAGATCTCTCTTCGGTACGCGACAGGCTCAACGTGACACTCTCTTCCAGAGTTCAGATCGAGACCTTCCCCGCCCTGAAGAAACTCTATGATTTCAAGGACGAAAGGATAAAGTTTTATTAGTCGGTTTCCCCTCTGTTTCGAAAGAGAGAGCCTCTCAAACCGATTGTAGATCCTGGCCCACCCTGCTGACCGCAGGGTGGGTTGAGGCCTAAAAAGCGGAGATGGGCTCTTTTTATTGTAAGCCGGTTTTTCAATTCTATTTGTCATGGCAGAACAAGATGCGTTCGAAAGCGCCTTAACGGTGAATGCCGGTATAGAGCAACCGCCATCTGTTAATCAGGATGCCATTGCCCGTTTCCTGCAAAAAAGGAGACCCAAACTCACAGCGCAGGAGTACCTTGCAGGCATACTGGCCGGCGATGTTTCCATACTTAGCCAGGCCATCACCCTGGTAGAGAGTTCTCTGCCCGAACATTCGGCCATGGCTCAGGAGATTGTGGAGGCCTCGCTTCCGCATGCCTCGAAGTCGGTGCGCATCGGCATAACCGGTGTGCCTGGCGCCGGAAAAAGCACCTTTATCGAGGCCATGGGAAAATACCTCACCTCCAAGGGACATCGGTTGGCCGTACTGGCCGTCGACCCTTCGAGCGAGCGCTCTTCGGGCAGTATACTGGGCGACAAAACGCGGATGGAGACTCTTGCAGTAGATCCCCGCGCCTATATACGTCCTTCCCCTTCGGCCGGATCGCTTGGCGGAGTAGCGCGAAAAACTCGTGAATCGGCTGTTTTATGTGAGGCTGCGGGTTATGATGTACTCTTTATTGAAACCGTTGGAGTGGGACAATCCGAGACAGCGGTTCACTCCATGACCGACTTTTTCCTGTTGATCCAGATTGCGGGTGCCGGCGATGAACTGCAGGGAATCAAACGGGGCATTATGGAGATGGCCGATACCATTGCTATCAACAAGGCCGATGGCGATAATATGGAGCGGGCAACTATGGCCATGGCTCTTTACAAAAACGCCCTCCACCTTTTTCCAAAAACCGTTTCGGGTTGGCACCCGCAGGTTTTGACCTGTTCTTCGTATACCTCTGCCGGTATTCCACAGGTGTGGGAAACCATTACCAAATATATGAAGCTGGTTAAGGAGAATGGCTTCTTTGAGCATAAACGGCGAGCCCAGTCTAAGTATTGGATGTCGGAGTTTATTGACTACCGTCTGAAACGCCATTTTGCGCTTTCTCCGGAGGTTGTAAGGCAAAAAGCCGACTTGGAACGGAAGGTGCTCGAAGGAGAGATGAGCCCGTTTACTGCTGCGGAAGCGCTATTGGACTCCTATTTTGGAGCCGAGTAGACAGTATATTAATGCTCTAATGCTCTAATGCTCTGAAGTGCGGATCGGCGGTTTCGGCCGAAGATTTTAGCCTCTCTACAGTTTCGGAAAGCATCGTGTGCAGCAGCCGGAAGGCTACAAATGAACCTAATCCTTCCGCTTCCATCGCTGGGGTTATTGGTGGCTAATAGGCACGGGCAAAGAGTACCCTTCTTTCCGAGGGCTTTCCGGTGAGAATGCATTTTCCCTCTTCCATGTGCGAGTCGAAAGGGATACAGCGAATTGTGGCCTTGGTCTCTTCCTTGATACGGGCTTCCGTTTCGGCTGTGCCGTCCCAGTGGGCCAGGATATATCCGGGTTTTTCGTCGAGCAATCGCTTAAACTCCTCGTAATCGTTGCAGGGTACGGTGTTCTCGCTTCGGAAAGCCAACGCCTTGTTATAAATGGTGGTTTGTATCTCGTCCATCAGGGCCACTACTCTCGCGGTTGCCTCATTGAGCGGGCAAATCTCTTTTTGGAGTGTATCACGCCTGGCAATCTCGACTGTGCCGTTTTCGAGATCGCGGGGACCCATGGCAATCCGAACTGGAATTCCTTTCAATTCATGTTCGGCAAACTTAAAGCCGGGCTTGAGCGTGTCGCGATCGTCGAATTGTACCGTTAGTCCCTTCGCTTCCAACTCTTTTTTGAGGGGGAGAATGGTTTCACTCAGTAGCTGTAACTGTTCTGCTTTCTGATAAATAGGAACAATCACCACGTGAATGGGAGCCAGTTTAGGGGGCAAAACCAGACCGTTGTCGTCGGAGTGAGCCATAATGAGCGCCCCCATCAAACGGGTTGAGACGCCCCACGAAGTGGCCCAGACATAGTCGAGTACTCCTTCGCGCGAGGTGAACTTAACATCGAACGCTTTCGCAAAGTTCTGACCCAGAAAGTGAGAGGTTCCCGATTGCAGTGCTTTCCCGTCCTGCATCAGCGCCTCAATTGAGTAGGTGTCGATGGCTCCGGCAAAACGCTCATTTTCGCTTTTCCATCCCTTTACAACCGGCATGGCCATATACTCTTCGGCAAAGTCGGCGTACACGTTAATCATCTGCATAGCCTCAGCTTTGGCCTCCTCCTCTGTAGCATGGGCCGTGTGCCCCTCCTGCCAGAGAAACTCAGTGGTTCGCAAAAAGAGCCGGGTGCGCATCTCCCACCTTACCACGTTTGCCCACTGGTTAATCAGCAGGGGCAGGTCGCGGTACGACTGAATCCATCCCTTGTATGTGTTCCAAATGATGGTTTCGGAGGTGGGTCTTACAATGTACTCCTCTTCTAAACGGGCATCCTCGTCGACCACAATCCCTTTGCCGTTGGGATCATTCTTAAGCCGGTAATGCGTAACCACCGCACACTCCTTTGCAAAGCCATCTACATGGCTAGCCTCCTTACTGAAAAAAGATTTGGGGATGAAAAGGGGAAAATAGGCGTTGCTGTGACCCGTCTCCTTGAACTTTTTGTCGAGTACCGCCTGCATCTTTTCCCAAATGGCGTAACCGTAAGGTTTGATGACCATACAGCCCCTTACGGCCGAATTTTCGGCGAGGCCTGCTTTATTGACAATATCGTTGTACCACTGAGAGTAGTTGACCTTTCGTTCGGTTATATCTTTGGCCATTTTTTTTGGTATGCTTTTTGTTTTATCGATTACAAAGGATGGCCATAATCTTTTTTTCGGCCGATTTTGATTATCATTGCAAAAGTAACTAAATCCAACGAATTCAACAGAAGGAGGCATCATGAAACTTCAATTATTCATTCCGGTATTCGCGGTTATCCTCTCAGCTGGATGTTCGTCAGCCTATTTGTCCTCCTCGATGAATACAGACGACGCTTACTATACACCGCGGCTTAAATCAGCATCCGTAGCATCCCGTCAGGCCCCTGAGGCGATGGTTAGCGAAACGGGTGTGAATGTACCCTCTGCCAACCGCTATACGGTTCCGGAAGGTAACTCCCGTTCGGCATCTGTTGCCAATACTTCGGGTTTGAGCGACTACGAAAGGTACCGACTCTCGCTTGAGAATGGAGAGGAGGCCGAAGGTTCTACGCAGAGCTATTACGAAGATGAGGTTGAATATGTTTCGGAACCCCAATACATGGAGGGTACAACTGTAGTTAACAACTACTATATCACCGCCCCCTCTTCGTACATGTACCGGTTTAACAACCGGTATGTAAACTCCTTTTATGATCCTTATTACTGGGATCCCTGGTGGGATTACTCTCCCTGGTATGGCGGCTATTACAACTCATTCGGTTTTGGGTGGAATTCGCACTACGGTTGGAACATTGGGTTTGGTTATGGTTGGGGCGGGTATGGAGGGAATCCCTACTACATGTACGATCCCTGGTATGGTGGAGGATACTATTCCTATTACCAACCGGTTCAGTGGAGCCGCTACGTGAATGCCAACTACCGGCCTACTTCGCGTTATGCAGGCACTACTGCCCGCTCTTCGCGCAACGGTACCGGAGGTCTCTATAATGGAGGTATGGGACTGCTCAACAACGGAGGGTCCACCACACTGCGCAGTGCTTCGGCTGCAACCGATCGCCGTAGTAACGATGCCTCTTACATATCGACCCGTTCGGCCTCTTCGGCCGGCAGTTCGGTAACAACAGGAAGCGGAACAAGAGTAACGGGCAGCAGCTCCGAAGGGGTTTCGACCCGCGAAGGGAATGCCACCTACACTCGTCCCGTCCGTACTGCCACTGTTTCGGGTTCAGCTTCGGCCGACAGAGTGGTTAGTTCGCGCAACGGCACTGTAAGCCAGCCTGCTGCGGCAACCTCTACAAATACGACTACAGCTCCCCGTACCGGTACCGTACGGAGCGGCACAAACTCATCGGCCACCTCGTCGGGCTATACTCCCAGCTACACCCGTCCCAGAACTTCGCCGGTGAGAACCACCGTTCCCACCACTTCTACAAGGTCGAGTAGTTCCGGAACATCGACTTCAACCTCTCCAACCACATCGACCACCTCTACCCGAAGCGTGTATCGTTCTACTACCTCTTCGTCTGCCGGTTCGACTTCGGTTTCTTCCGGCTCTTCGGGTTCTGTTCGGTCGAGCAGTAGCAGTGGAGCTGTCAGCAGCCCTTCGCGTTCTACCAGTGCTCCCGCCTCCACCCGTTCCACATCGCCTATTCGTCGATAAGTTCGTTCAATCCCCAATTTTGCAACGACCATGAACCGAGTATGTAGCTCCCTGTTTCTTGATGCCTGGGTGTTATTCCTAAGCAACATGGAGCTCCATGCTACCACTTAATAATAATTAATACTTCCAGCATGAACCGAACATGTTGCTCTCTGTTCTGTAATGTTTTTAGCGCTCTCTTAAGCAACATGGAGCTCCATGCTACCACTTAATAATAATAATACTTCCAGCATGAAACGATCTATACTCCTTTTGGTGGCTCTGCTGGCTTCAGCTCAGCTGGTACGGGCTCAGATTCCTGCCGATGCCTTTACCCTTTCGCACCACTTTCCCTCCGGAAGCGCCCGCTACTCGGCCATGGGCGGTTCTATGGGCGCTTTTGGCGGCGATCCTTCGGCTATGTTTACTAACCCTGCCGGTTTGGGTCTCTACAGGGGGTCGGAATTTTCTATTACACCCGGATTACAGCTGAACCAAACCAAAACCTCGTTTGGGCGGGGTTCAACCGATAACAGAACCTCCTTCCTGCTGGGCAATCTGGCTTATGTGGCTACTCTCGAGGATTTTGGTGGGGCTGGGGCACTCAAAAGCCTCACCTTTGGATTCGGCTACAACACCCTTTCGGAGTTCGGCAACAATACCCTCTTTCGCGCCACCGGTATGGAGTCTTCGCTGCTCGATATGTGGGCCGGCACCTCCAGCAACTGGGTGAATCCTGATCCTAAATACCATGATCCTTCGTTGGAGAATCCCCCTTATTACAACCCTGATGAGTTGTTGGGTCAGAGTGTCTACTCCTATTTGGCCTACAATCAGGGTTTGATTGGGCTCGACAATGCCGATCCGGCTATTTTCGACAGGCCTGAGGGTTATTACAGCGTGGCCGAATATACCGGGTATGGTCAGAGCCTGACCCGGAAACTGGAGCAGAGAGGCCGGGTAGGAGAGTGGTCGTTCTCGATGGCCGGAAACATTGACGACCAGTTCTATTTCGGGTTGACCCTTGGTGTTCAGGATATTGAATACAAGGAGTGGATGGTACACCGTGAAACAGGTGGTCCCGGTTCGGAGCTCGATTTTTTCGATTATATGCAGGATTTTAAGATGACCGGTTACGGAGTGAATCTCAAGTTGGGAGCCATTTATCGTCCCACTGACATGATCAGGTTAGGCCTTGCTTACCACACTCCTACCTGGATGAATCTTTCGCAGGAGTATCAACCCGGGGTCTATTCGCACTGGCTCACGCTCGATTCGGAAGGCCATAACGAATACGAACAGTGGGATGAACTCGCAGTCTACGATTTTAAAGCTCGCACCCCAGGTCGGTGGATAGCCAGTACCGCGGTGCAGTTTGGCCCTTTCGGGATGCTTAATGTAGACTATGAACGAATCGATTATTCCAACATGAAGTTCAGAGCCGACCGCAGCAGCAACCTCGACGATGAGGCCTATTTCGACGCTGTGAATCTCGACATCGACGATACCTATCGTGCTGTGAATAACCTGCGTGTGGGTGCCGAAGTAAAAACGGGTCTGGTTTCGTGGCGTGGCGGTTATGGCATTTACGGAAATCCCTACCGTGAAGGCACCGTGAACCGTGATGCTTCCTATTTTACCGTTTCGGGTGGTGTGGGTTTCCGGCTCAATAATTTTTATGCCGATTTGGGTTACACCCATCTGGTCCGCAAGGAGTCCTTTTCACTCTATGATGCCCCTACGATTTATACTAACGGCTCGGCCGATTATAATCCGGTGGTCTCTAAATGGGACACCTCGAACGGCCGGTTGCTGCTCACACTTGGTTTCAGGCTATAAATTTCATTTGCTGAACTTTTGAGAATGGTTCCTGGCTCTATTAATATCTTTTTGTTGTGAAAATTGTAATTGCTGGTGCGGGTGAAACGGGTACGCACCTTACTAAACTGTTAAGCGCCGAGAACCACGAAATCGTTGTGATTGATGCTTCGGACGAGAGTCTGAATTCTTTGAGTCAGATGCTCGATATCCTTACCGTAAACGGTCTGCCTACATCGCTTTCGGCTCTGGAATCGGCCAGCGTCGACAAAGCCCAGCTCTTTATTGCCGTTACCCCTTCGCAAGACTCCAATATTGTGGCCTGTACTCTTGCCAGCCGTTTGGGGGCAAAGATTACGGTGGCTCGAATCGATAATTTTGAATATCTTCAGAAGGAGCATAAGGATTTTTTTACAGAGCTCGGCATCAACTATATGATCTATCCCGAGAAGAGCGCTGCCCGGGAGATTGTCTCTCTGATTAATCAGTCGGCTCTCACCGACCTAGTCGACTTTTCGGGCGGAAAGCTCTCTCTACTGGTTTTGCGATTGGATGAGAACTCACCCATTGCGGGGCGGCCTCTTTCTGATCTTTTCTCTGGCCCAAAGCAGTCGTCGTACCGTGTTGTGGCCATCTCCCGAAACAACGATACCCTTATTCCTCACGGGAATGATCGGTTGCGAGCCAACGATACTGCCTATATTGTTAGTGATCATCGGGGTATGCGCCTCCTTTCGGAGGTTACCGGGAAGAATACAAAACAACTGCGCAAGGTGATGATTCTGGGAGGAAGCCGTATTGGGCGCTTCGTGGCTAAAGAGCTCGAGAAACAGTTTCATGTGAAACTGATTGAGGCCGATCGCGAGAAGGCCAACCGTCTTTCCGGAATGCTCTCGAATTCGATGATTATTCACGGAGATGGCACTAAGATAGATCTGCTTTTAGAAGAGGGTCTTAAAAATACCGATGCGTTTGTGGCAGTTACAGGAAACTCGGAAACCAATATTCTCTCCTGTATGCTGGCCAAGCAAGAAGGGGTACAACGTGTGGTGGCCGAGATTGAGAACCTCGATTATCTTCCTCTGGCACAAAAGATGGGAATTGACTCTATCATCAATAAGAAGTTGATTTCGGCTTCGAACATCTTTCAGTTTACCTTGGGCGACAAGATTTCTTTAGTTAAAACCCTTTCGGTTGCCACCGGGGCTGAGGTAATTGAGTATGTTGCGCAGAAGGGTTCGGTTATTACCCAAAAACCTTTATCGGCAATCAGGTTTCCTGAGAATGCCATTATCGGTGGGGTCGTGAGGGGTGAATCGAGTTTTATTGCCGAGGGAACCACTCAAGTGATGCCGCTCGATCATGTAGTGGTATTTACGCTCCCGTCTGCAGTGAACGAGGTGAGCAGGTTGTTTGCCTGACGCCTCGTCTACTGTATAGGTAAAATAAAAAGAGGGTGCCCCGCAGGGGCACCCTCTTTACTATGTGGCAGGATGATAATTATCCGCAGCAGCAGCAACTATCCATTCCCAATCTTTTCCTGAGACCTTTCAGCTCTTTCGAAAGTTCTTCGGGCAGATGTTTTCCAAACGATGCGTAGTGCTCTTCAATTAGGGCAACTTCGGCTTTCCAATCATCAGCACAAACGGCAAGTGCCTTCTCCATTTCGGCAGAGGTGAGGTTCAGCCCTTCGATGTTGATACCGTCGGCGGACGGAACCTTTCCGATGGGGGTCTCTTTTACCTGGCCTTCGCCGTTGCAACGGTCGAAGATATAGGCCAGCACACGGCTGTTTTCGCCATAACCAGGCCACAGGAACTTGCCATCTTCTTTGCGGAACCAGTTCACGAAGAAGAATCTGGGCAGTTTTTCGGGAGCGGTAGCGTTCTTGCCCAAGTTAATCCAATGTTGGAAATAGTCGCCCATGTGGTATCCGCAGAAGGGAAGCATGGCGAAGGGGTCGCGACGAACACCGGCCTTCAGACCGATAGCGGCAGCGGTCACTTCGGAACCTACGATCGAACCCATGAACACGCCATGGTTCCAGCTGGTTGCCTCGTGTACCAACGGCACGGTTGAGGGACGACGACCTCCGAAGAGGATGGCCGAGATGGGTACGCCTGCAGGATTTTCCCAATCTTTGTCGATAGCAGGACACTGCGATGCAGGAGCGGTAAAACGGGCATTCGGATGGGCTACCAATTCGTCGGAAGCGGGATCGTACAGCTTGTTTTTCCAGGTGATAGTTCCTGCAGGACAGTCGGTTCCGATGCCTTCCCACCATACATCGCCGTCGGGGGTGAGCCCTACGTTGGTGAAGATGGTGTTGGAATTAGCCGAAATCATAGCATTGGGGTTTGTATCCATAGAGGTGAAGGGAGCTACGCCAAAGAAGCCTGCTTCAGGATTGATGGCATAGAGACGGCCATCGGCACCAAATTTCATCCAGGCAATGTCATCGCCCACGGTTTCAACCTTCCATCCGGGGATGGTGGGAATGAGCATAGCCAGGTTGGTTTTTCCGCAAGCGCTGGGGAATGCGGCGGCAACATACTTCTTTTCGCCTTTGGGGTTGGTGAGCCCTAAAATCAGCATGTGCTCGGCCAACCAGCCCTCCCTTTTTGCCATCGTGGAGGCAATACGGAGTGCAAGACATTTCTTTCCGAGAAGTGCGTTTCCTCCGTAACCGGAACCGTACGACCAAATTTCGCGGGTTTCGGGGAAGTGCGAGATATATTTTTCTTCGATGGGAGCGCAGGGCCATTTTGCATCTTTCTGACCGGGCTGCAGGGGAGCACCTACTGTGTGAACACAGGGAACAAATTCGCCTTTCTCGCCGAGAACGTCGAGAACAGGTTGCCCCATGCGGGTCATGATGCGCATGTTAACCACAACATATTCGGAATCGGAAATTTCAACACCGATATGTGCGATGTTTGAACCGAGAGGGCCCATGCTGAAGGGAATCACATACATGGTGCGACCTTTCATGCACCCTTTGTACTTGGCCAAAAGAATCGACTTCATTTCGGCAGGATCCATCCAGTTGTTCGACGGGCCGGCCTCTTCCTTAGTCTTTGAGCAAATATAGGTTCTGTTCTCAACCCGGGCAACGTCGCTGGGGTCTGATTGGAAATAGTAACTGCCGGGGCGTTTCTCCTCGTTCAGTTTTATCGCGGAACCACTGGCAACCATCTTGTCGAGAAGAAATTGATTCTCCTCTTCGGATCCGTTGCACCAGTAAACTTTGTCGGGTTGGCAGATTCCTGCCCATTCGTCTACCCACTGGAGTAATTTGTTGTTGTTTGTCATATAATTGTGATTAGAAATGAATTAACGAATTGTCTCGAGTAGCTCTTCACAAAGCCCTTCTTCCACGTTTGCAAATATATGGAATAAGCTCCAAAAATGGAGGGGAAACAATCATTATTCGTTTCTTTCTTCGTCACTTTCTATGAGCTGCGAAAGGGTAAGTTCCTCCTGTTTTTCGAAGGGTTTTCGCCGATAGTCGCAACCCTCTACCGCACAGTGTTGGCAGTGCAATTCGCCGCAGGGGTCGGAGTGCACCGAAATGGTGACCCTGCCTCCGTTAACGGCGCTCAGGGTCTGATTCAGCCGTTCGCACGCCTCGTGGCTCCGGGCCACGGTATAGTACCAAGGGAGGGTGAGGTCGCAGTCGACATGCAGATGACTCCCATATTTAATCACTTTGGTGTTATGAATATCGATCCAATCGGGCTGTCGATTGTGGGAGATAGCCTCTGCCATGTTTCGGAGGATCTCGGTGTCTGCTTCGTCGATGAGATTGGCCACTGTTTTTTTCAAGATCGAAAAGCCTGTGACCAGAATGAGGACGCCAAACAGGATGGCCAGTACACTGTCGATCCAACTCCATTTGGTGATATAGAGCAGGATAAGCCCTATCACCAGCCCAATGGTAGAGTAGGTGTCGGAATGGAGATGTTTACCACCCGCAACCAAGGCAATAGAGTTGTAACGCCTCCCGGTGCGGATGCTGTACCATCCCATGAGCCAATTAGCCGCTCCCGCGAAGGCTATGATAGCGATTCCCATATCGAGTCCGGCAATTTCGGACGGTCGGAAGAATCTTCGGGCTCCCTCGGAAATCATTAGTAAGCCGGCGGTTGCGATTAACAATCCTTCGACCGAGGCAGAGATCAACTCTGCTTTTCCATGCCCGAAAGGATGCGATTTATCTTTGGGCATGGCCGAAAAGCGGAGGCTGTAATAACTTATGCATCCCGCAACAACGTTTACTATACTCTCCATGGCATCGCTCAGAATGGCTACAGAGTGAGTCATGAAGAAGGCCAGAAACTTTCCTGCCATCAACACCACCGATCCTATCAGGATGTAACCCTGCACTCTCTGTTTAATGAGATCTTGATTCTCTGGCCGACTCATACATCCACCATTAGACAATTAGACAATTATTTTTTCATTAGAGCTCTAGAGCACTAGAGCATCAGAGTTTGGTGCGATGAGAAAACCCCACCGGATGCACTCCTCGGAATATTCCGACGGCATACCGGCAGGGTTAAAGCAACCGAACCGGGGGTTTGCATGCAAAGCGTGCACCCCGGTTCGGTAATGGTATTGTTATTTTACGTAGGGGGCTGCGTTAAGGAAATCGTAGCTCACCTTCACACTTTCCAAGGGGGGCAAATCGTAACGCTCAACCTCAACATACCAATCTTTCATGCCTTGAGCGTAAGCTGCTTCGAAAATGGGTGCGAAGTCAATTTCGCCACTCTTGCCAATCTCTTTCTCATCCTTGATATGGAGAACAGGGAAACGACCGGCATAGTTTTTTAGATAGTCAACAGGGTTGTAACCCCCTTTGGTTACCCAATAGACGTCCATTTCGAAGAAGACATGGTCTTTACTGGTGTTCTTGAGCATGAAATCGTAAATAATTTCCTCGCCGATTTTCTTGAACTCAAAGTTATGGTTGTGGTAGCCGAATTTGATGTTTGACCCTGCTGCGTTTAGACCAATGGTGTAGAAATAGTCGCAGTACATCTTGATGTCGTCGAGCGTGGTTTGGTCGTTAACAGGCATAAAGGGTTGTACCATGTATTTGCAGCCTGCTTCGGCATGCGCTTCGATGGCTTTGCTCCACCACTCCATGATTTCGCCCTCTTTCTCTTTGTTGTAGGCCTGCCCGAGGTGGGCGCTGGTCATCTTCATGCCCAAATCTTCGCAGGCTTTTTTGAACTCTGCGGGAGCCATCCCATAAATTTTTCCGTTGCCGTAAGCAGCGGTTTCAATGTTTACGTAACCCATTTTAGAAACGGCCTCAAGTACAGGCAGAATTCCCTTTTCGTTGATGTCATCGCGGAGGGAGTAGAGTTGAAGCCCAATTGGCTTTATTACAGGAGTTGCACAGGAGGAGAGCAGGTTGCTTCCCAGAAAGCCTCCGGCAAGGAGCATGGATGATGATTTCAGAAAATCGCGTCTGTTTGCCATATCGGTTAATATTATGGTTTTTGTGTATGATAATTTCCGTTTTCCGGAAAACTTTGCAGAATAGAACAAATCTAATGGTTTTTTTTAAAAAGGAGTCCACTATAAGACCAACTTTTTCTGTTGGGTGCGATTCTTTATCTGCCCCGCAGACTTTTGTGCCCATTTGCAGTACATTTACGGTAAAATGCAGATGCGATGAGTGTACGGAATATTTACGCACTGGGAGAAACAGTATACGACTTGATTTTTGAAAATGGAAAGATCTCCTCGGGCGTTCCCGGTGGAGCCACGCTGAACAGTTCGGTTTCATTGGGGCGCCTGCACCAGAATATCTTTTTTGTGGGAGAGTATGGCTGCGACCTGTTGGGGGGAGCCGTCGACAGCTTTCTGCAACAGAACGGGGTGAATACCCGCTTTGTGTACAGGCATACCGATGGTGCCACATCTGTTGCCATTGCATTTCTCGACGAAAAGAGAAATGCTTCGTACAATTTTTACAAAAAGCCCCCGCTTTTAAGGATGCAGGGTGCACAGCCCTCTTTTTCGGCGGGCGACATTGTGCTGTTCGGCTCCTTTTTTTCGATAGCTCCCGAGCTGCGATCCTTTGTTGTGCCCTTTGTTGAAGCGGCACGTGATGCCGGGGCCGTCGTTGTGTACGATCCCAATTTCAGACTGGCCCACAAAGAAGAATTGGAGTCGATTCGCCCACTCCTGTTGGAGAATTTTTCGATGGCCGATGTCGTCAGGGGGTCGGACGAAGATTTCTTCCATATTTTCGGTGCCCGATCGGCCGATGAGGCTGCAAAAAGTCTGGCGCCCTATTGCCGAAATATGGTTTATACAGCCAGCTCGGAGGGCATTGAGGTGCGGACTCCCTCTTTTTCGGGACGTTTCAATGCCAAACGGATTGTTCCGGTAAGTACTGTGGGTGCCGGTGATACCTTCAATGCCGGGCTAATCTACGCACTTGTGCAGCTGGATATCTGTCGCCCACAGATAGGTTCTCTTCTGTTGGAGCAGTGGGAAATCCTTGTGGCTGTTGCCACAGAGATGGCCTCGGCAGTATGTATGAGCTACGAAAATTCTATTCCCTCCGGTTTCCAACTCTCTTTCAATATATCTGAGGCATCGGGTCCTGTTTGAAACAGGAGATCGAGAATCGAGAGATTCTCCAAAAATCCGTATTTCTCCGCAAAGTTCTGACTGTAAAGTGGAGGAGAGAAGTCGGGGTCGGACCATTTTTCGCCCGGGGCAATAGACTCCCTGAAGTCGAGCGGATTACTCCCACTTCCCACATATTCGCAGGTCAGGCTTAACTCGTTATTAATTTTTAGGATAGAGCAGAGCGCGTGCGATATCTCCAGGTCGAGATCGAATAAGAATGTGGGTCGTTTGCGAAAAAGGGGGAGGAGTTCGTCGATATAAAAGTCGAAAAATGGTGATTTCCGGTAGGCCGATTCCAACGCTCGCAGATGGTTTTTTTGCCAAGGAGAACTGTAGTCGATGCGCACCTCCCGGATGGGAATTTTACTCCGCTCTTCGCGCACTACCGGAACCGTGAGGTTTAACCTGCCGTTGGCCGACGCAATGATACATCGGTTTCGGAAGGTCTGCTTGAGGTAATTTTCGTGAGCCTCCAAACAGACAGGATGATCGGAGACCCATTTTGCGTAATATTGAATGGGTCCGAAGTAGGTGATGGAGACAAGAATCGGTGGTTTCATCCGTGCTATTTCGGAGTTTAGAGCACAAAAATAGCTAGGAAATCGGATGGGAGAAGGTTCGGAAGCGTTATATTCGTGAAAAATTGTTTCGACGCTCTATGGTGCCCCCGGATTTGTTACCCCCTTTTACCGAATCGGTTGCCGGCAGGCCTGCTTCGCGTCTGTTCCGCCTGGGCAACCGGCTGGTTACGATGCGTTTCCCAACCGTAATGGGTATCCTGAATGTTACGCCCGATTCGTTTTACGAGCCGAGCCGAGTCGTTCACGAGGAGGCAATTATTTCGCGTTGTGCCCGGATGCTCGAGGAGGGGGCAACCTGGATTGATGTGGGCGGCTTCTCTTCGCGCCCAGGCTCGGAACTGCCATCGCCCGATGAGGAACTGTCGCGTTTGTGTCGGGCGCTCGATCTCATCAGGAGTCGCTTTAACGATGCCCTGATTTCGGTTGATACAGCACGTGCTGTTGTGGCCTCGCGCGTGGTAAAAGATTACGATGTGGGAATGATTAACGACATTTCGGGAGGAACTCTAGACGATACCCTCTTTGAAACACTGCCTTCGCTGCATGTTCCCTATGTTCTTTCGCATATTCGGGGAACTCCCCTTGCCATGCAGGAGGAGCCTGTTTACGAAGACCTTATGCGTGAGATGGCCCTCTATTTTTCCGAAAAGATTAATCGACTGCATCATCTCGGTGTGGCCGACATTATTATTGATCCGGGTTTTGGCTTTGGAAAAACCTGGGAGCACAACCGCCAATTGATGTGCGAGCTTGCCTCTCTAACACAGCACGGGCTTCCTCTGATGGTTGGAGTTTCTAGAAAGTCAATGATCTACAAGACGTTAGGCGTAGTTCCCGAACAGGCGTTAAACGGCACAACGGTTGCCCATGTTTTTGCCCTTCTGCGGGGTGCCGATTTTTTGCGGGTGCACGATGTGAAGCAGGCCGTAGAGTGTATAAGGCTTACGGAAGCTTTTCGCTGACAGGCTTTAATAGTACGCCGCGGTTGGTTTTCCCGTTAATGAGCAGGGTCATGGGCGAGGCGAAGCGGATATGACTTACATTTTCGTCGTGGAACAGGGTCGGTGCCTGGGTGAGATACTCCAAGTCGAGAAACTCTTCGCGGGTGGCTTGGTTAATTGTGAAGTAGCCTACCTTGAAAGAGTTGAGATGCTGAAAAAAGTGAGAACCCTGGCTGGGATCCATGTGGTAGCCCGGGAATCCGGTTTCGATTACCAATCGTGCTTCCGAAATCTGCGCCCATTTTACGGGAATTCCCATCGAAAAATCGGATGTGCCCCATCGGCCGGGTCCTATTAAGACATAGTTTCGCTTCTCCTTCATTAAACGGCCGTTGAGCATGGCAATGGTTTCGACAATCCTGAATACATCGATCGATCGCAACTCTTTGTTTCTTACCCATATGCAATCGGAGATCGTATCAATGCGTCCATTCCCCAGCGAAGCAGTCGAAGCGGCTAGCATCCGGTTCACAGGGATTTGGTTGAAGGATACGTTGATGGCATGTTCTTCCTGAGGGATAGGCCGTATTTGCAGCAGGTGGAAGATACGGGGGTTACCAGGTGGCACATTCAGCTGTGCCGCGAACTCAATCTCTACATCGCTTCCCATCTCTCTTTTGCCCATCTCCAGCAACACCTTTACGATTTCGGGAAGAGGAAAGGTTCCGTGAAGCAGGAGGTTATTAAAGGTAATTACCCTCTTGCCCGCGAAAAGTACGCCATCAGTCAGCGTTTGTGTTTCAAAATTGTATGTCGATGCCACCCATTTCAGGCTGCCGTCGGTTTCAGCATCCGAAATGGCCAGCCTTGTAAGGTTTTGGTCGTCGCGCACCGAGGGCTTAAATGGCTTGCTCTGGTCGAGTGCGTAAAAGTATTTTTGTGTTTCGCGCAGTGCCGTTTGCGGGTTTGATAGCTGGAGCAGATGTTTGGGATAGCGGGGCGAAAAACGCAAACCCGTGCCCCCCTCCACAATGTACTTTCCCAGCCCAAACCCAACAAAAGCCACACCCTCACCCGATTTCTCCTTACCCGCCGGATAGTGGTTGATGGAGCGGGCCACTCCCGAGCAGGCAGGGTAAAACCGGCTGCCGTAAGAGCTGCCGCAGACCTGTTGCAGGATGATGGCCATCTTCTCCTCCTCGGGCGAGTTTGAGGAGGCCTGCATGTAGGCTTTGCTACCCGAAAAGTAGACGGAGGCGTAGATTCCTTTTATGGCCTGGGCCACGTTCTGAGTAAACGCCTGGCTGTTGGCTGAGAAGGGAACCATGTAGGTTGTGTAGATCCCCGCAAAAGGTTGGAAATGGGAGTCTTCTAACAGACTCGACGACCTGACGGCAATGGGTGTCCGAAAACCCTCGATGAGTACCTTTAAATCCTGAAGCAGCGATTCGGGGAGTGAGGCTTTCAGAAACCGCTGCAAAATCTCCTCATCGCTCAGGGTTCCGTACAGAACGGTTTCTAAAAGATGGTTTTCCTGCAGAAACCGGTCGAAATAGTCGGTGCTGATAACCACCGTGTCGGGAATCTGCACACGTACTCCCGGCCACCTCTCTTCGAGCCGGTGCTGTTTGAGTACGGTGTCGGCAAAAGCGAGCCCTCTGGCTTTTCCTCCGATTGAGCCCTCACCGATGCGGGAGAAACGGAGATAGCGGTTGAACCGCTCACGTTGGAATTGTGCCACAATGCCTCTCCCTTTTTGAGCTCTGTAGTTAGAGATGCCCTGAATCAGAAAGTTTCGGATTTCATCGGTCGAGGTAAAATCGTGGGTTGATTTTTGGCCGAAAAGTTTTCCTAATGGGAAAATACCCCTGGCGTTGAGCCATTTGGAGATGTCGTTCCGGGTTACATGGTAAAGGAGTACATGGTCGGGAATGGCCAGAAGCACCTTTTGCATGGCATCGAGATCGTCGGCCCTGGCCACGGTGCGAAGCGTATGGGGGTCTTTGAATTGAAAGGGGCCAAAGGCAAAGTTCTGCAGTACGAAATGGCCAATCTCCTGCTGGATTCCGGGCGAATTTTTGTAGGCAAATCCGGCGTTCAGTGAGAGCGCCGTCTCTTCGTACTGGCGATCGGACGATTGCAGCAGCACCGGCATGTCGGGAAACTCTCTCCTGACGGTACGGCACAACACAAAACCCGCCTCCCCTTTCACCTGGCTCGAGAGATGATCCTTGAAGCGAACATCCGAAATGACCCCCAATAAATTGTGTTTGTACTTGTGGTAGAGTTCGAGTGCTGTTTCCAGGTGGTTTGCAAGAAGAACCTTGGGGCGACCTCTCATTCGCATCACCTTTTGGTGCGCATTGAGTCCCTCTTTAAAAAGTTCGCCGGTTTGCGTGAAGATAATTTTATAGAGTAAAGGGAGGTAGACCGAAGCATAGCGCACAGAATCTTCGGTCAGAAGAATGGCCTGAACTCCGTACGAGCTGTCGCTTTCGATGTTCAGCCGATCTTCCATAAGCTTAATGATAGCCAGAAGCAGGTCGGCATTTCCCATCCACGAAAAGACATAGTCGATGGCCGAAAGATCTTCGTTTTGCAATCGAAGAGAGACCTCGCGTGAGAAGTGGGTGAGTACCACGATGGGAATATGGGGAAACTCTTTTTTTATCTCCTGTGCCAGTTCGAAGGAGTTTGAGTCGCGGATACTCAGCATCTCAATAATCAGGTCGATGGGCTCGTTTCGTAACACCCTGAGTGCCTCACCGGCCGTGTCGGCATGGGTAAATTCGGGGATGACCCGCAGGTTTAACGACACATATTCATTGAAAATCTGTTCTTCGATACGCCCGTCTTCCTCTAGCATAAACGCATCGTAACTGCTGCATACCAGCAGTACCTTCCTGATTCGGCGGGGCATCAGGTGGTCGAAAATCGCGTCCTCCGAAAGGGAGTTGCGACAGACTTTCGGAAGGATCTCCGATTGCATGCTATAACGCCTTGAGTTCGGAAATGGTGGTTAAAGGATTGGGCGAACGGAAGATATAGCTGCCTACAACAAACACGTTGACGCCGGCCTCCTTTAATCGGGGCAGGTTGGCGGCACTGATGCCTCCGTCGACCTCAATGTGCAGGTCGGGTTTCAGGAGAGAGGCCATCTGTTTTAGTTTAGTGGCCTTTTCAACCACCTTTTCAATAAAGGGCTGGCCCCCAAATCCGGGATTAACCGACATTAGCAACACCAAATCGAGATCGGGTAGGATCTCCTCCAATAGTCCCACAGGGGTAGCAGGGTTGAGGCAGACTCCTGCTTTGGCTCCCGATTCGCGGATCATTTGTATGGTACGGTGCAGATGGCGGCAAGCCTCCTGATGCACGGTGATGAGGTCGGCACCGGCATTACGGAATGCGTCGATATAACGCTCCGGCTCAACCATCATTAAATGTACATCGAAAGGTTTGTTTGTCAGTTTTCGCATGGCGCGCAGCACCGGCAAACCGAAAGAGAGATTGGGCACAAATGAGCCGTCCATGATGTCGCAGTGAATCCAGTCGGCTTCGGATTGATGAAGCATCTCTATTGCTTTGCCCAGATGCGAGAAATCGGCATCAAGCACCGATACGGCAAGAAGGTGGTTGGCCATGGCGGATGATTTTCGGCGAAGGTAACGATAAACTTTCAAAAACTACCTCACATCACCTCTCACCGCCGGGTTTGCCCCGATTAGAGGTAGCTTCTCAGTTTGATTACACTGCGGGTGCTTCTGAGCCGCTTAATGGCTTTGTCTTTTACCTGCCTTACCCTCTCCTGGGTCAAGCCAAAGGCATCGCCAATTTCTATGAGTGTTTTGGCCTCTTCGCCCCCAAGCCCGTAGTACATTCTGATGATGGCTGCTTCGCGCGGGCTGAGCGCTGCGAGCGACGATTCAATATCTTTTTTGAGCGATTCGCTGATGAGGATTCGGTCGGGGAAAGGATTGTCGTTGTTCGAGATTACATCGTACAGCGTGCCGCCGTCGTCTTGCTGACCCAGCGGGGCATCGAGCGAGATGTGACGTCCGGTACCCCTGTCGAGTTTTTCGACATCGCGCGTTTCCAACTGAAGCTCCTCGGCAATCTCCGAATCGGTGGGTTCTCTTTCGAAGGTCTGTTCCAGTCGAGCCGCTGCCCGGTTAATTTTGTTGATTGAACCAATCTTGTTCATGGGAATCCTAACCAAACGAGCCTGCTCGGAGATGGCCTGCAAAATAGACTGTCGGATCCACCAAACGGCATAGGAGATAAATTTAAAGCCTTTGGTTTCGTCGAAACGCATAGCAGCCTTCATCAGTCCCATATTCCCTTCGTTAATCAGGTCGGCTAGTCCGATGCCCTGATTCTGATACTGTTTGGCAACCGAAACAACAAAACGGAGATTGGCGTTTACCAGTTTCTCAAGCGCCTCCTGGTCGCCGCTGCGGATCCGTCGTGACAGCTCAACCTCTTCATCGGGCGATACCATAGAGATACGGCTGATATCGTGAAGATATTTGTCGAGAGAGGAATCACTCCGGTTGGTTACCTGTTTTGTTATTTTTATTTGTCTCATGATAATCGTTGGCTTCTATACTTCAATTTATTAGGCCGCGTAACTTTGTGTGCAATTTATATACCATAAAAGGGGTTTAATTGTTCATTCGGGAGGGTAAATCGTTGATGTTTTTTTCAAAAAGGTTGATTTATTGTAAAAATAACGTAACATTGCGAAAAATTTGCAAGGATTCGAGTTGCTCGGGTACACTTGCCCCCCCCTCCCTTCTTCTTTTTTCATGGTTCTATTTTTTATCCGAAGCGGATTCCCCGTATCCTTTTTTTCCCCCCTTTATGCACGACATTCAAGATCTGAATCAAAAGTTATTGCCCGAATTGAGACTAATTGCTAAGTCTCTAAATATTAAGCGGGTAGAATCTTTAAAAAAACAAGAGCTGATCTATCGTATTCTCGATCAGCAGGCCGTTGTTGAATCCTCGCGTCAGTCAGGAGGCAAAGGTGCTCTCCCCGTACGCGAAAAAACGTCGATTGGGAGTGTTTCCGAAGTGGCTGCCAGCATGGTCAAAAGGCTCTTTGTTAAATCGCCTGCCGCACCTTCGCCTCAGGTTACGCAAGAGCCAGCGGCTGCGCAATCTGCAGCGGCTTCACCGTCGGCTCAAGCTTCACAGCCTGCCGGAAACCCCGCCCCGGCTCGCGCTCCCGGCAGGAGTTCTGCGCCGTTGGATCCCGCTGTAAAACAGACGCCTGGCCAGAACCCGAACAAGCCGAATAAGCCTGGCAAGCCTAACAAAGGCTCATTCAATAACGATAGCAAGAAGTTGCAGAGCGAAAACAACAAAGTGCAGAGCAACAACAAA
>CAYGID010000002.1:115784-131342 GCA_964349835.1 uncultured Bacteroidales bacterium
GCAACAACAAACAAAGGCAAACCGAAGCTATTAAACCTCAGACTCCTGAAATAGGTCGTGAGAAGCCCGCCGCAAATTTGCCGGCACCCGGTTCTGCTGGCAATCCCCAGCAGAATGCACCTGTTCCGACAACGCTTCGCAAAGAGTTTTCTGACAATAGGAAAGATGATTCCGGTCGTCGGGTTGAACTGCCGACCGACTTGACCGAAGGGTACTCTCCGCGTCAGAATGCCCGATCGCAGGCCGCTTCGCAGGGTAACAGCCGGAATCGCCGGAAGAGAACCGATAAACGTCTCTCTTTGGAGAATGGCCGCCCGGTTTCGGTTCAGGGACAGACTACCCCCATGGCGCCTGTTGCCGGTAGCCGTGAGATGCCATTCGCTAACGGAATGCATTCGGGACAACCCGAGAGGCCTGTTGCTGAAGTTGATCACCTTCTCACCCAGGAGCTGGGTTTGGGAGAGGTCTCAGTGCCCTCTGTTGCCGAAGAACCGCAGGTAACTTCTATTCCTCAGGTCCACATTGACGAACAGGAACACGCCATTCCCACCGTGAGTGCTTCGCCTATCGACGAGGCTCCCATTCCGCCCTCCGAAGCGGAAACTTCCGATACAGAATCGGCGGCCTCAGGTGCCGATCGCGACAGGAACCAATTTCACAACCAAAAGAAAGGGAAATTCGGTAAGCCCCAGCCCGGCGCTCCTCAGAACCAGCCTCAGGCAGAGGTGAAAAAGGCCCCCGAAAAAGGATACGATTTCGACGGGATTGTCTCGAGCACGGGTGTGCTCGAAATCATGCCCGATAGTTACGGTTTCTTGCGTTCGGCCGATTATCATTACCTCAGTTCGCCCGACGATGTCTATGTTTCGCAATCGCAAATCAAGCTCTTCGGGCTTAAGACCGGCGATACCGTTCGCGGTACCATCAGACCGCCTCGCGAAGGCGAAAAATATTTTCCGCTGGTTAAGGTAGAGGAGATTAACGGACGTACCCCCGACTTTATCCGCGACAGGATCGCGTTCGATCACCTGACTCCCCTCTTTCCCAATGAGAAGTTTACACTGGTTCGCAGGGGCGATCCCTCACCTAACCTCTCCTGCCGCATTGTCGATATGTTTGCCCCTATTGGAAAGGGGCAGCGCGGCCTTATTGTAGCGCAGCCCAAAACAGGAAAAACGGTCTTGTTAAAAGATATTGCCAACGCCATTGCAGCCAACCATCCCGAAGTGTACATGATTGTGCTTCTGATTGACGAAAGACCTGAGGAGGTCACCGATATGGCTCGCAGTGTTAATGCCGAAGTGGTAGCCTCCACCTTTGATGAGCCTGCCGATCGCCATGTCAGGGTTGCCAGTATCGTGCTCGAAAAGGCAAAGCGGTTGGTTGAATGCGGTCACGATGTGGTGATTCTGCTCGATTCCATAACCCGGTTGGCCCGCGCGTTTAATACGGTGCAGCCTGCATCGGGAAAGGTTCTTTCGGGGGGTGTAGATGCCAATGCTCTGCATAAACCCAAGCGCTTTTTCGGCGCAGCAAGGAAAATTGAGAACGGCGGATCGCTCACTATTTTGGCCACTGCTCTCACCGAAACCGGTTCGAAGATGGACGATGTGATTTTTGAGGAGTTCAAGGGAACCGGTAACATGGAACTTCAGTTAGACCGGAAGCTTTCGAACCGCCGCATCTTCCCCTCTGTCGACATCACCGCATCAAGTACGCGTCGCGATGATCTGTTGATGGATAAGGAGTCGCTGGGTCGGATCTGGGTGCTTCGGAATTATCTGGCCGACATGAACTCGATTGAGGCCATGGATTTCATTCGCGACCGGCTGGTGAAAACCCAGTCGAACGAGGAGTTTCTTATCTCTATGAACGACTAATCGCCGTTGGAATAGCTCTCTTCCTTAACATGAACAGGCTTTTGTTTTGGTTGGAAGCCCACCTTGATTTATGTTGAAAAACATAAATTATCGGGCTATTCTTTTATCTTCCGTGATTATTTATCTACTTTTGCGCTCATCATAAAAACATCAATCCATTAATCAATTTGAAAATGGCTGAAAAGAAATTTATAACCTGCGATGGAAACCAGGCTGCTGCACATGTTGCTTACATGTTCAGTGAAGTGGCTGCCATCTATCCCATTACCCCCTCGTCGACCATGGCTGAATACGTGGATGAGTGGTCTGCCAAAGGGAAGAAAAATTTGTTTGGTCAACCCGTAGTGGTTAAAGAACTGCAGTCGGAAGCCGGTGCTGCCGGTGCGGTGCACGGTGCATTGCAGGCCGGAGCCCTGACCACCACCTTTACCGCATCGCAGGGTTTACTGCTGATGGTTCCCAACATGTATAAGATGGCAGGCGAGTTACTTCCTGCCGTTTTTCACGTTTCGGCACGGGCTCTTGCTTCGCATGCGCTGTCGATTTTTGGCGACCATCAGGATGTAATGGCATGTCGTCAAACCGGTTTTGCCATGCTGGCAACGGGCGGAGTTCAAGAGGTTATGGATCTGGCCGGTGTTGCCCATCTGTTGGCTATCAAGTCGAGGGTTCCCTTTTTGCACTTCTTCGACGGCTTCCGCACTTCGCACGAGATCCAGAAAGTGGAAGAGATTGCGCAGAGCGATCTGGTTTCGCTTCTTGATATGGAAGCTTTACAGGCTTTCCGCGACCGGGCTCTGAATCCGGAACACCCCGTTACCCGGGGAACGGCTCAGAATCCCGATATCTATTTCCAGGCGCGCGAAGCATGTAATACCTATTACGACAGGCTGCCCGACATGGTGGAGGCCTGTATGAACGATATTTCTAAAATTACAGGGCGCGAATACCATCCCTTTACCTATTACGGAGCCCCCGATGCCGAACATGTGGTGGTGGCTATGGGTTCTATTACCGAAGTGCTCAAAGAGGTGGTCGACCACCTGCTTGCTCAGGGACGCAAGGTGGGTGTGATAAGCGTGCATCTCTACCGCCCCTTCTCGCCAAAATACCTGCTTAAGGTGTTGCCAAAAACCGTCAAAAGAATCGCGGTTCTTGATCGTACCAAAGAGCCCGGTTCGAACGGAGAACCCTTGTATCTCGACGTAAGATCGCTTTTCTATGATATCGAGAATGCACCCCTGATTGTGGGCGGCCGTTACGGACTCAGCTCGAAAGATACTACTCCCGCACATATGCTTTCGGTTTACGAAAATCTGACCCAAAAGGAGCCCAAAGATGGGTTTACCGTAGGGATTGTAGATGACGTAACCTTCCTCTCGCTGCCGATTCTTCCTGAAATGAATGTTTCGGCCCCCGGAACTTTCCAAGCTCGTTTTTACGGTATTGGCGGCGACGGAACGGTAGGTGCTAACAAAAACTCCATCAAGATTATCGGTGAGACCACCGACAAATATTGCCAGGCCTATTTTGCCTACGACTCCAAGAAGACAGGCGGTTTAACGGTTTCGCACCTTCGCTTTGGCGACAGTCCGATCCGTTCGCCCTATTTGGTGAATACCGCCGATTTTGTGGCTTGTCACGTTCCGGCCTATCTCGAAAAATACGATATGCTCAAGGGGCTGCGTAAGGGAGGAACCTTCCTTCTGAACAGCTTCTGGACTCCCGAAATGACGCGCGAAAAACTTCCTGTAGCATTCAAGAAGTATTTGGCCAAAAACGAGATTAGTTTCTATGTTATCAATGCCACCCAGATTGCTCAGGAGGTAGGTCTGGGCAGCACCCGCACCAACACGATTTTGCAGTCGGCCTTCTTTAAGATTGCAAACGTAATTGCGTACGAATTGGCTGTTAGGGAGATGTACGACGCTAATTCCAAGAGCTACGGTAAGAAAGGCGAAGGAATTGTGAAAATGAACAATGCTGCCGTTGACCGTGGGGCTGAGGTGGTGAAAATTGAGATTCCTTCGGAGTGGGCCTCCCTTCCCGATGCGGAAGCTGTATCTGTGGCAGGTCGCTCCTCCTATATCACCTCGTTTGTTGATATGGTGAACGATCAGAAGGGTGATGATTTGCCTGTGAGCACCTTTGTGAACTTCGACATGGTTGACGGAACCCTTCTTCCGGGAACGGCAGCTTTCGAGAAACGGGGTATTGCAGTTGATGTTCCCGAGTGGATTGTCGACAACTGTATTCAGTGTAACCAATGTGCCTTTGTATGCCCGCACGCCGTGATCCGTCCGTTCCTTCTCGACGAGAAAGAGGTGGCTGCTCTGCCTGAGGGTACCAAAACCAAGAAGGCTATTGGCAAACAGCTGGCAGGTATGGAGTTCCGCATTCAGGTAAGTATTCTTGACTGTACCGGTTGCGGAAACTGCGCCGATGTATGCCCTGCCAAAGAGAAGGCGCTGGTTATGCAGCCCATTGATACACAGCGCGAAGAAATTGCCCGCTGGGATCATATTTCAAAGAATGTAACCTATAAGGATACCCTTCTGCCTAAGGAGCAGACGGTAAAAAATAGCCAGTTTGCCCAGCCTCTCTTTGAGTTCTCGGGTGCTTGCGCCGGTTGCGGAGAGACCCCTTATCTCAAGTTGATTACGCAACTCTATGGCGATCGTATGATGATTTCCAATGCTACGGGTTGTTCTTCTATTTTCGGAGGCTCTGCCCCCTCCAGCCCCTACACCACCAATGCGCATGGACAGGGTCCCTCTTGGGCCAATTCGCTCTTCGAAGACAATGCGGAGTATGGCTATGGAATGGCATCGGGCGTGGAGGCTCTCCGCGACAGAATTCAGCACATCATGCAGGAGGCTGTCAAGTCGTGCAGCTGCTGTTCGGACGAGATGAAGGCTCTCTTTGGTGAGTGGATCGAGAACCGGACAAGTGGCGTAAAGACCCAGGAGATTACCGCAAAGCTGGTTCCTATGATGGAAGCTTGCAGCTGCAGCTATTGCAAAGAACTGTTGAACCTCAAGCAATATCTGATTAAGAAGTCGGTTTGGATCTTTGGCGGCGACGGTTGGGCTTACGATATCGGTTACGGAGGACTCGACCATGTGTTGGCTTCGGGCGATGATGTGAATGTGGTAGTACTCGATACGGAGGTTTACTCCAATACCGGCGGACAGTCGTCGAAATCGACGCCTGCAGGTGCCGTGGCCAAGTTTGCCTCTTCGGGCAAGAAAATCCGGAAGAAAGATTTGGGCATGATGGCCATGAGCTACGGCTATGTTTATGTAGCTCAGGTAGCCATGGGTTCCAGCCAGAATCAATATCTGAAAGCTGTGAAAGAGGCCGAATCGTATCCCGGTCCTTCGTTGATCATTGCCTACTCACCCTGTATTAGCCATGGTCTGGTTGCAGGTATGGGTAAAACGCAACAAGAGGCGAAACAGGCAGTGGAGAGCGGCTACTGGCAGCTCTATCGTTATGACCCGCGCCTTGAGGAAGAGGGAAAGAATCCCTTCCAGCTCGATTCGAAGGAGCCAGACTGGTCGAAATTTCAGTCGTTCCTCTTGAATGAGGTGCGTTACTCTTCGCTTAAGAAATCGTTCCCTGCTCAGGCTGAGGAGCTCTTCAAAGCGGCCGAAGAGAATGCTAAGTGGCGCTACAACGGGTACAAACGGTTGTCGAATCTTTCGTACGAACCTGCAAAGGAGGAGTAGGCTCAGCTTACGATCTCTCATAAAAAGAGGGTATCCCCGGAAACAGGGATACCCTCTTTTGCGTTGTGCTGCTTCTTTCTCTATTTGTAGGTTCGTTTCAGCAGTTGTTCGGGCAGTTTGATTACGCAGATATTCATGGAGCGGTTGTCGGCCGAAAGCATGGCCGACTGAATCTGGATCTTTGTGTTGTCGGGGCTGAAGGTGGGGTGGGGGTGGTCGGCTGCAGTGGCTTTATGGCCTGCCGATAAGAGAATCATCTCTCCGTTCTGGCGGTCAATCAGCCAGATATCCCGGTTAAAGTCGTCGCCCACTGCCCAACGACCGTCGCCCGAACCGCTCACATGCCAGAGCCCGCTGCCGCTTTTTGTCTGCCCGGCAATGGTCATTTCGCGGGTGCGCAGGTTCACAATGCCCAGTCCGGTGGGTTTCTCGCGAGTTCCCGATGGGCCCCAGTCGGCTTCCTGCCCGGGGTTTTGGGCGCTGGGCGCAGCTTGCGGGTTTGCAGGTTTATCGGCATCTAGCGGCATTACAGGACGATGTCCCATAATGGCAATGGCCACCTCATCTTTCGTAATGACCGCTTCATGGGTAACCCATTCGTACTCGGCCTCCCGATAGAGTGGGCGTAACCCGGTACCATCGGCACGAACTGTCCAGGTGCGTTGAGGGGCCTTTCCTCCGGTTTCCCAGCAGAATACAATCTCGCCCGGCATCCAGGGGTTAGTTTGGATATGCCCAATCTGAAAGCCCACCGAAACCACATGGGTAGTCTTTCCCGTTTTTAAATCCATACAGGCAATTCCCGATGGCCCTGCACCCATGTTACGAGGACCGAAAGTGGCTTCAATTTTTGTTCCTTCCGGGAGATGACGTGCTGCCTCCTCACGGCTTACTCTGAAATAGACCCGTTCCTCGTCGGCATCGAGGGCCATATCTCCACCGGCACCCAACTCGGGAGGGGTTACACCACACACCTTTTGGTAAACCGAAGCCTCTTTCAAGGTTCCGGCTTTACTGTCGGCAAACAGTTTTTCAAGATTCACTTCCACCACCTCGACACCGCGTGGTGCCATTCGTCCCTGGCCACCTGCTGTTCCGGGCTCAGGGCGTTTATTGCGCATAAAAACAAGCTTCATAGAATTGCGGCCAATGTTAAGCATCCCGGAGTAGCCCCCCTCTGTTACCTGAACCATTTCGCCACTCTCCTCATTCACAGCAATCGCTTCGCCAGAAACCCGGTTAGAACGGAAAATCAGCCATTTACCATCGGAAGTCCACTGGTTGTGCGTCTGGTAAATCTTCGAGTCGCCCCCCGCCTGCGAACTGGTCAAGAAAATCAGTTCGGTACCGGTTTTGGGATCTGTTATCACCTTTCTTTCGGAGGGTAAGCGTTTTCCAATCTGTGCCATTGCTCCGGTGGAGCAACAGAAGAAGAGAGCCGTAAGCATGAACGGCAAAATAAGTCGTTTTGTCATAGCAATTAGAGGGTTTGTTTGTACCAAAAGTACAAATTATTCGAAATGTCACGCATGTCGTAGGTAATTAGGCAGAACAGCTCCGGTTGGGGAGATAAAATTTTTATACATTTGTTACATCGACCAAAATCCTACTAACTTCTCATTTATATGAATACAATCATTGGGCTTCTCATCATTGCGGTTGGCAGTTTGGGCCAGTCGAGCTCGTATGTTCCCATCAACAAAGTAAAAGATTGGGCCTGGGAGTCTTTCTGGCTGGTTCAGGGTGTGTTTGCCTGGCTTCTCTTTCCCTATCTGGGGGCTCTATTGGCCGATCCTTCGGGTGCCGGGCTCTGCGAGATTGTTTCGGTTGAGAACGGGGCTGCCTCGAGGGTGCTGATTTTTGGTGCGCTCTGGGGCGTAGGTGGCCTCACTTTCGGGTTAAGCATGCGCTATTTGGGCGTTGCATTAGGACAATCGATTTCACTGGGTACCTGCTCGGCATTAGGTACACTCATTCCCGCAATTATCAAGGGAAAGGATCTCTTTACGGGTGAGGGACTTGTTCTTCTTATTGGTGTAAGTATTGCCATAGCCGGTATTGCTGTAATCGGCTATGCCGGTGCGTTACGAGCCAGCAACATGAGCGAGGAGGCCAAAAGAGCCGCTATTAAGGATTTTGCCCTCACCAAGGGGCTGCTCGTGGCTCTGCTGGCAGGTGTTATGAGTGCCTGTTTTTCGTTTGGGCTGGAGGCCGGAGAATCCATTCAGCTAAAGGCCCTCACGCTGGGAGCCTCCCCACTTTTTGCGCAGAATCCTGTAGTTATGTTGGTTACCTTTGGCGGTTTCCTTACCAACGCCATCTACTGCCTCTTCCAGAATGTCAAAAATAAGAGTCTGGGAAACTATTTCGGTGTGCCCTCGAAAATTTTGGTGAACAATCTTCTTTTCTGTGCGTTGGCAGGTGTTCTCTGGTATTCGCAATTCTTTGGTCTGGGTATGGGAAAGAGTTTCCTTTCCGATTCGCCCGTTATGCTGGCTTTCTCTTGGAGTATCCTGATGTCGCTCAACGTAACCTTTAGCAATTTGTGGGGAATTATTCTCAAAGAGTGGAAGGGTGCCGGTAGCAAAACGGTGGCTGTTTTGGTAGCAGGAATGATAATCCTGATCTTCTCGCTGGTCTATCCCAATCTCTGACAATGTTTTACGCTTTCGTACCTATTTCGCCCTTTGTATGCAACTGAATCTATTTCCAACGGCCATATTGCCTGAGGGTTCAAACCATAAAGTATAAAACGATGAAAAGAGTGGCTTTTAAAATGAAGTTGTATCCCGGAATGCGGAGTGAGTACGAAAAACGACATGCCGCCCTCTGGCCCGAATTAAAACAGATGTTGAAGGATTCGGGTGTTTCGGATTACTCCATTTTTCTTGATGAGGAGACCAACACCCTGTTTGGCGTGCAGAAGGTGAGTGGCGACGGCGGTTCGCAGGATCTGGGAACCACCGAGATTGTAAAGAGGTGGTGGGCCTATATGGCCGATATCATGGAGACGAACCCCGATAACTCGCCCATCAGCACCCCGATGCCCGAAGTTTTTTACATGGAGTAACACGTTACCACTTAAAACCAATTATATCAGCATGAACATTACGACCCGCGCTGTAATGGTGCTTCTGTTGTGCCCACTCTTCTCATTGAGTGCGCAGAATCCGGCAAAGAGCATCAACGATTCGAATACCGCTCTACATTTGCTCCAGGCCGGATATCAAACCCCTTACCGGGTATCGAAGCCCGAAGAGATCAAGAGCGTTCTCGACCGGATGCTTGTCTATCTTGATGTGCAGACCCCTGCCCGGTTGGTGAAAGGGAGTGCACGGGAGCCTATTTCCGACCTCTCGAAACCTGTTGAGGGAGCTGCCCTTGAAGGGGGCGATTTCCGCTTAATCAGTTATGAATGGGGCGTTACCTACGCAGCTATGCTGGCTGCAGGCGAGGCTACCGGCGACAAACGTTACACTGCTTATACCTTCGACAGGTTCCGCTTTATTGCCAAAGCCGTGGCTCCTTATCGTGAGGCTATGAAAAGCAACCCCTCGGTTCGCTCTCCTTTCGGATCGGTACTAACCCCTCATGCTCTCGACGATGCCGGGGCTATGTGTGCGGCTATGATTAAAGCCTCGCGAATGGGAATTGATGCCGACCTTCGGCCCATGATTGATAACTACACACAGTACATTCTTACCAAAGAGTTTAGGCTGGCCGACGGTACACTGGCCCGAAACCGCCCGCAGAAGAATACCCTCTGGCTCGATGATATGTTCATGGGGATTCCTGCCATCGCACAATTGGGCGCCCTGACAGGCGAAAAACGTTACTACGATGAGGCAGTTAAACAGATAGAACTCTTCTCAAAACGGATGTTTGTGAAGGAGAAGGGACTCTATCTGCACGGCTGGGTTGAGTCTTCGTTGCAACATCCTGCTTTCCACTGGGGAAGAGCCAACGGCTGGGCTATACTCACGCTGGTGGAGGTGCTCGACGTGCTGCCCGAAACCCATCCCGGATACCCGGTTGTGTTGGCGCAACTCAGAGACCATATCAAAGGTCTGGCATCGTACCAGTCGGGCGAAGGATTCTGGCACCAACTGCTCGACCGTCCCGACTCCTATCTGGAGACTTCGGCCACCGCCATCTTTACCTATTGCATTGCGCGTGCGGTAAACAAAGGGTGGATCGATGCTATTGCGTACGGACCTGTGGCCCAGTTAGGCTGGCATGCCGTATCGACCCAGGTTAATGAAAAGGGGCAGGTTGAGGGTACCTGTGTGGGAACCGGAATGGCATTCGATCCGGCCTATTATTATTACAGGCCCATCAATGTAATGGCTGCACACGGCTATGGACCCGTGATTTTTGCAGGCGCCGAAATGATCAGGTTATTGAAAAATCAGCACCCCAGAATGAACGACAGCGCTGTGCAGTTTTACGACAAGGAGATCCCGGGTAACGCTCCCATTTTCAGTGTTGAATAGCACCTCGCCTTATTCGCGGTTACACAGTTGTTACGGAGGCAGTAAAACGTAGTACGGATGAAATCTAAAACCCTCTTTTGGAGTATGCTATGTACAATACTCTTTTGCTGCCTCCGTTGCGCAGCTGTAGTACCTAATGATGAAAAGCGGACCAAAACCGTGGACTCGCTCAACGTAGAGCGCTACATGGGGCGATGGTACGAGATTGCCCGTTACGACCACCGTTTTGAGCGTGGATTGCAGGCTGTGTATACCAATTACTCGCTGAAACCCGACGGCACCATTCGGGTGGTTAACGCGGGCAGGAAAGGGGGTGTCGACGGACCTTTGCAGGAGGCGGTAGGTCGCACCAAAAAACTCGATCCGAAAAATCCAGGGAAACTACAAGTCTCCTTTTTTCTCTGGTTCTTTGGCGACTATTACATCCTCGATCTGGACCAAGAAAATTACAGCTACGCCGTGATTGGCAGCTCTTCGGAGAACTACTTGTGGATTCTTTCACGCACCCCGCAACTCCCTGAGGCACGACTTGCAACGATTCTTGCCGATCTGCGCGAAAGGGGATACAACACCGAAAAACTGATCTGGGTGGAGCACCGCAAGTAGGTTCGGGTCAGAAATCGACCCTGCAACGGTTGAGGCGGCTCTCCTCTGCCTTGAAGGCCATGATGTGGCTTTCGAGCGAATCGCGGAGAGGGGTATTGAAACGGCTCATATCGCCGCTTCTCACCGCTTCGATCCATTCGCGAATCATCCCTTCGTCGCCTCCTCCGTGTCCCACCCCTTTGTAATTGGCGGCATCGTCGGCTTCGGCATCTATGATAGTCTGCTTTCCGGTGCGGAAGTCGGTTAGGGTCATTGTCTCCATATCGCCTACAATGTCGCCCATGCTACCCATGACTCTTGTTCGGCGTCCTCCGTACGAGGTGAAACCCTCGATAGAGAAATTAACGGTAATCTGGTCGGCAAACTCCATGCTCATTACGTAATGATCGGGCTGGTTGTTATCGCAATGATACACACAACGACCGTAGGGTGAAGTTTTTAGATATTCGAGAATGGCATCGCCCTGCTTTTCGGGTTCTTCGGGCAGATCGAACACGTAGAGCCAGGTGCGCTGGCGATGGTAAATTTTGAGGGCCGACCAAGGACAACTCTCCTCGATCGGGCAGCCGTCGGTACAGCGGGCAGGAGCGCCTGCCGGCGCATTTTCGGCCTTAAACCACTTCAGACCGCCATAGGCGGTGATACTTTTGCAGGGTTTTCCAATCATCCAGCGTAGAATGTCGAGGTCGTGGCTCGATTTGGCCAGAACCAGCGGTGTGCTTTTAGAGGCATCTCGCCAGCTTCCCCTCACGTAGGAGTGTGACATATGAATATATTCAACCGGTTCGAAATGCTGGATGCTCACCAGGGTCCCCACCGAACCGTTGTCGATGAGCTCTTTCATCTTCCGAAAATAGGGTGAATATCTTAAAACGTGGGTTAACCCCACCACTTTGCCCTTTTGTTCGGCATGGGCAACCAGTGTGCGGCACTCCGCTTCGGTTTGGGCTATCGGCTTTTCTAACAGAATATGATAGCCGGCATCGAGCGCTTTCATGCAGGGGCCGAAGTGCAGATGGTCGGGCATGGCAATAATCACGGCATCGGCAAACCGGGGCTGGGTAAACAGCTCTTCCCAGCTTGCAAAACAGCCTTCGGCGGGCACTCCGTATTTTTGGGCATACATAGCATTCCGCAGGCGAACCGGTTCGGCAATTCCCACGATTTTGAGCAGTTCGGGGTGGGCAAGGGCAAAATCGCCGTACAGCTTGCCGCGTCCGCTTGCACCCAGAACGATGGCGGTAACAGGTCCGTTACAGTTTTGTGAATTCATAGTAGTAGGATAGTTAAGCGGGCAATTACAGATGTGGGTTACAGGCTAAAGTTCAGTTGGTGTGTGCCGGCAGTAAGGCGGATTGTGCGCTCTTTGCTCTTTACCTCTTTGGGCAGCGTAAGCAGCGCGGTGGTGTTTGCCGGGATAGTTACGGTATAGGTTATGGTGCTCTCTTTACGAACCCACGATGAGCGGATAGCGCCATAGGGCGACTGGTGTACTGCCTCGAAAGTTGGAAGATTGGCGGGGAAGTAGGGGGTAAGCAGGATGTTTCGAAAGCCGGGATGTGACGGATCGGGCCGGATCCCCCCAAGGCCTTTAAAAAACCATCCGCCAATTTCGCCAAACATCATGTGGTTATCGGAGATATCACGAGTGGCTTTCAGATCCCAGTTCTCGAGCAGTGTGGTTGCCCCGTTTACAATCCACCAGCCCCAGGAGGGGTAACTATCCTGAACGGCTACTTTGTAGGCGTGTTCGGGATAGCCGTTCTGGCTCAGGGCGTCTAAAATGGCCTTTGCTCCGAGAACCCCCACATCAAGATGGAATCCGGCCTCTTCGACCTTCTTGGCCAGGTTGCCGGCTACTGCAGGAATCAATTCGGTGGGTACTACGCCCCAAAGGAGCGGAACACTCAGCTCGGTTTGCGTTCCCGAGGCGTAGATGCCTGAGGTACGGTTGAGATATTTGCTGTTTATGGCGTTCTTAATCTTTTCGGCCAGCGCACGATAGTGCCGAGCCTCCTCCTCTTTGCCAAACAGTGCGGCAGCCTTCGAGAGGATGTCGGCATCGACATAGAAGTAGACAGATGAGGTGAGCTCAAGTGAGGAGCGGGAGCGTACGGGAACCCAGTCGCCTCTGCCCCACGAGCTGAGACCGTCGGGACTGCGGCGGTCTACATAATCGACATACCGTTTTATATGGGGATAACAGTCGGCAAGACACTTGGTGTCGCCGTAGAAGAGGTAGAGATTCCAGGGAATAATAGCAATCGTACTGGTCCAATCGAGCCCGTTCTCCGTGCCATAGCCCCATCCGCCGGTAGGGATGATGTCGGGCAGTACGCCGTTGGGCTGCTGTTCGTCGCGGTGGTCGGCCAGCCACTTTTCGTACACAGTAATGCCGTCGAAGTTATAGAGGGCGGTTTCAATGGCAAGGTGGGCATCGCCCGTCCAACCATTCTTTTCGCGCTGGGGACAGTCGGTGGGATACCCCATGAGGTTGGAGAGGTAGGAGTAGTTGGAGGCTTTCCACAGGTTGTTAATGAGATTGGACGAAGCCACAATAGAACCTGCCTTTGGCACGTCGCTGTGCATGAAATAGGCTGTCAGCTGTTCGGGCGTCAGTGTCAGGGGACGGTCTGAAACCACCTCTACATAGCGGAACCCTTTGTAGTTAAAGCGGGCCATAAACTCCTCTTCTCCCTTTCCCGAAAGGGTGATAATATCGGTTTGAAACGGATCGCTGTTGTCGGCAGGACGGTGGTATACATTGATGTTCGAAAGATCGGCATGCCCGTTGGGAAATAGCCGTTCGGAGTGAATCAGGCGGAGCACTGTACCCTCCTCGCCCCGGATTCGCAGCCGTGTAACTCCCGACATATTCTGTCCGAAGTCGTAAAGCCAGCAGGTGTCGTTGAGTTGTTTGAAACTTTTGGCTGTGAAGGTCTCGGCCCCGCGGATGGGGTGCATTTGTTGCGAAACCACCAGGGGCGAAGGAGCCCCCCGATAGCCGGTTCCCTGCCATTTGGAGTCGTCGAATCCCACACGGCACCAGTCGGGCTGTTCCAGCCGGAAGTCGTACTGTTCGGCCGTATAGATACTGTTGAAACGCAGCCCGCCGCCCCCGGTTTTCCAGTCGCGATCGGATTTTATCACCTCAGAGGAGCCGTCGGTGTAGGTAATGTAGAGGTCGAGACAGAAGGTGGGCCGGTTGCGCCAGGGAGCGTTGTGAAAATTCCACACCCCGATTGATTGGTGGTTATACCACCCGTTGCCCAGAATGATTCCCACCGCATTCTTCCCCTGCTGCAGTTGGGAGGTTACATCGAAAGTGACATAGAGGTTACGGCGGTCGAAACGGGTGTACATCGGGTCCATGTGGTGGTTACCCACCTTTTGCCCGTTAAGATAGAGTTCGAAAAGCCCTGCCGCGGCCACATAGGCCCGAGCCGAACGGATGCTTTTGGTTGCGGCAAACTCCTTACGGAAGTAGGGAGCCGGTTTGTAGTCGATATTTCGGTTGTCGCCAATCCAATTTCCCTGCCAGTTTCCTGAATGCATCATCCCGGTTTCGAACGGGGCCACCTCCGAAAGATGTGCAGAGCCGGTGTGATCCCACGATTTCACGCGCCAATAGTAGCGGGTATGGGGTGTCAACGCTTTTCCGGCATAGGTTACCGGTAAGCGGAACCCCTTTTCCTTTTCGCTCTCCCACATATTGCCACTTCCCTTGGCAACAGCAGTCGAATCGGTTCCCACCCATAACTGCCACCCCTTGCTGAGGGCTCCGGAGCGGCTGTCGGAGAGCTCCCAAGTGAAACGGGGAAGGGGGTTGTCGATACCCAGAGGGGCCGAAAGGTATTCGCAACGCAAATACTCCGGCGAACCTTGCGGGCTTTGGGCAACAGCCCCGATGCAGAAAAAGAGGAAGGGGAGGGAGAGGAGAAGACGGAAGGACATGGTAATTAATGGTGAATGGTTAATGGTGAATGCGCTGGCGCGCGATGCTCTAGTGCTCTAATGCTGCGCTGCGCGCAAATAATTAATAATTAATGGTGAATGGTATATGGTAAATGGAGGGCGGTTTTTTGTTTTGATTGCCGAATATACTAAAAATTTGGCTTGGTTGGGTGGCTTCTTGCACCGACGAATCCATCTGAGGAATCCGGATGAATTAATCCGGACAGGAAATCAAAAATATGCCGGTAAAAAGAAAAACCGGCAAAGTTTGGTTTTTGGAAAGTTTGGGCTGCGGGCTTGTTTCCTGTTACAACGAAACGCCGATGTTGCGGGCTGGAACGAGATTTGTCGGTACGAAAAAGGCAATGGGCATATAGTTTTTGTTAACGGCTGGCGTTTTCATTTCGTCAGTATTGGTATCCATATTTCTTCTTCCGAATCGGGGTCTGCATTTTTGTATTTGTCTCCTAATACTTCAAAATGTGGTCTGTCGTCCAACAAGTAAATCGAACCAGGAAGCCAAACCCCAAGAATATATTGAAAGATACTATTGTCGGTACTCGAACCTTTATAATCGAAAACCGCGTAAAGGCCGGCTGGTAGTGTAAACGTCTCCATCTCGTTTGGTACGTGTTCAAAGTCAGTTACCTCAACAGTCGCCCATTTCTCAAATTTATTTGAAGGTGTAAAGTCGGAAAAATAAGTCGGCTTATAAATTGCCATCGAAATAAAATCATTTGTCAGGTTGTTGGTTATTTCTTTACGTCTGGGCATAAAGCTTCGCCACAACTCTCCTGTCTTGTTGTCGCACAAACTCATAGTTAGTCGTTTGCCTACCAGTTTTTTCTCATTTACTATCTCTACTCTTGGTTCCATTTTATACTCATACTGTCT